>DASCPR010000401.1:0-3667 GCA_036012625.1 Prochlorococcaceae cyanobacterium Fu_MAG_50 | reverse complement strand
TTTGATCCTTCGTCATCTCAGCATCCCGCTTAGTTTGGTGCCCTGATATAGCCGAGCTCTGCATGCCGATTCGTCAAGATGACAATCGCCCGAATCGACGTGTCGGGATCATCAATTTGGTGTTGATTGGTTTCGGATTGCTGTTGTTGTTCAGCAGTTTCATTCCCAACGCTGCAACACAGGTGCCGCGGGTTCCTTATTCCCTGTTCATCAATCAGGTGAATGATGGAGATGTGAAGCGGGCCTTCATCACCCAGGATCAGATTCGCTATGAGCTCTCGGATCCTGAGGAGGGGGCTCCATCGGTGCTTGCCACCACGCCGATCTTCGATATGGATCTCCCCCAGCGACTGGAGACCAAGGGGGTGGAATTTGCAGCTGCACCGCCGAAGAAACCCAATATCTTCACCACGATCCTCAGCTGGGTTGTCCCCCCACTGATCTTCATCCTGGTTTTGCAGTTCTTCGCCCGTCGCTCAATGGGTGGTGGTGCTCAGGGTGCCCTCAGCTTTACCAAGAGCAAGGCCAAGGTTTATGTGCCCGATGAAGAGTCGAGGGTCACGTTCGCTGATGTGGCTGGCGTCGATGAGGCCAAGTTTGAACTCACCGAAATCGTGGACTTCCTTAAAACCCCTGAACGCTATACGGAGATCGGTGCTCGCATTCCCAAGGGGGTACTGCTCGTAGGCCCTCCCGGCACCGGCAAGACCCTGCTCTCGAAGGCAGTGGCAGGGGAAGCAGAGGTCCCCTTCTTTATTATTTCCGGCTCGGAATTTGTTGAGCTGTTCGTTGGTGCGGGTGCAGCCAGGGTTCGAGATCTGTTCGAGCAGGCCAAGAAGAAGGCTCCCTGCATCATCTTCATTGATGAACTCGATGCCATCGGTAAGAGTCGTTCCGGTTCGATGGGTGTGGTTGGTGGAAATGACGAACGGGAGCAGACCCTCAACCAGCTGCTCACCGAGATGGATGGCTTTGCTTCCGCAGATAAGCCCGTGATTGTGCTTGCGGCCACCAACCAGCCGGAAGTGCTCGATGCGGCACTGCTGCGCCCTGGTCGCTTTGACCGACAGGTGCTGGTGGATCGTCCTGATCTTTCCGGTCGCAAGACGATCCTGGAGATCTATGTCAAAAAAGTGAAGCTCGCTGAGGGTGTTGATCTTGATCGCATTGCGCAGGCCACAAGTGGCTTTGCCGGTGCTGATCTGGCCAACCTGGTCAATGAGGCTGCTCTGCTTGCGGCCCGTGCCAAGCGCACCCAGGTAGAGCAGCAGGATCTCAATGAAGCCATCGAGCGGGTGGTGGCTGGTCTGGAGAAAAAGAGTCGGGTACTGCAGGACGACGAGAAGAAGGTGGTGGCTTATCACGAAGTTGGCCATGCGATCGTTGGCCACCTGATGCCTGGTGGCAGCAAGGTGGCGAAGATCTCGATCGTGCCCCGTGGCATGAGTGCTCTCGGCTACACACTGCAGTTGCCAACCGAGGAGCGTTTCCTCAATTCCAAGCAGGAGCTTGAGGGGCAGATCGCGACCCTCCTAGGGGGCCGATCAGCGGAGGAAATCGTGTTCGGCAAGATCACAACAGGAGCCTCCAACGATCTTCAGAGGGCCACCGACCTGGCAGAGCAAATGGTTGGTACCTATGGGATGAGTGACACCCTTGGTCCTCTGGCCTATGACAAACAGGGTGGTGGACGTTTCCTGGGGGGCAACAACAATCCCCGGCGTGTCGTCAGCGATGCCACAGCTCAGGCCATTGATAAGGAGGTGAGGGGGCTAGTTGACAGGGGCCATGACAGTGCTCAGATGATCCTTCGCCATAACCTGGCCCTGCTGGAGACCATCTCCCAGAAAATTCTGGAAAAAGAGGTGATCGAAGGTGATGACCTTAAGCAGATGCTTGAGGCCAGTTCACTGCCTGATGCCCTGGTCGCAGCTTGATCGCTTGACGCCAAGGACCATCATCCCCGATAACTGTTGTTTGAAGGCCAATCCATGGCTGCCACGTCTCAGAGTGTTGCTGCCGTTCTCTCTCCTCTGAACGGTCGCGACTATCTCTCATCTGCTGATTTCAACGCTGCTGAGACATCCGCGTTGCTGGAGTTGTCTCGGCAGCTGAAAACAGCTGAGCGGCGGATCGATCTCGGCAACAGAGTGCTGGGTCTGATCTTCACCAAGGCCTCAACGCGCACCAGGGTGAGCTTTGTCTCCGCCATTGCCCGCCTCGGCGGCCAGACCGTTGATCTCAATCCACAGGTGACCCAGCTGGGTCGCGGTGAACCCCTGGAAGACACCGCCAGGGTCCTGAGCAGGTTCTGCGATGTGCTTGCGATTCGAACCTACGCCCAGCAGGAACTTGTCGATTACGCCCATTGGGCATCAATTCCTGTTCTCAATGCCCTCACCGATCTGGAGCACCCCTGTCAGGCACTTGCTGATTACCTGACTCTGCAGGAAGCCCACGGTGATCTACAGGGGCAGACCCTCGCCTATGTCGGAGATGGCAATAACGTCGCCCATTCGCTGATGCTCTGTGGCGCCATGCTCGGCGTCAATGTGCGGATTGGATGTCCGCCGGGATTTGAACCGCTGCCTGGAGTGGTGAAGCAAGCGAGAGCTCTTGCAGTGGGAGGTGCCACGGTCGAGGTTCTTTCTGATCCCGTTGCCGCAGTGCGTGGTGCTCAGGGGGTTTACACCGATGTCTGGGCATCGATGGGACAGGAGCAGGAGCAGGCCCAGCGGGAGCAGGCTTTCAGGGGCTTCTGCGTCAACGAGGATCTGCTTGCCGAGGCTGATTCCAGCGCCATCGTGCTGCACTGTTTGCCGGCCCATCGCGGTGAGGAGATCAGTGCGGAAGTGATGGAGGGGGAGGCCAGTCGCATCTTTGATCAGGCGGAGAATCGCCTGCATGTTCAGCAGGCCTTGCTTGCGGTTGTGATGGGCGGTCTCTAGGGCCTGGCTGGAGAATGGTGGGATTGCCTCAGCACTCCTAGGGCGGCAGATTGTGGCCAATGCTCCCTTTGCAGTTCTGGTGTTGAAGCAGAGATGATTTTCTTGCTTTCAACCTCTCTGGGGCCTTTTCTCTAAGCATTGCTTTGCCAATGAGCTGATCGATCCAGTCTTGTATTTTGCTGTGATCAGCGTTCAGTTATTGAGTCTTTTTAAACATAAAAGAACCGACCCCTCTTGAAGTAGAGAGGCCGGGTCTTGAATCGTTCAGTGAATTAAGCTGTTGCTGTGTTCGTTTGAAGCTGTGATTGATTGTTAAGTGAAAAATTGAAGCTGTGAACAATTGAAGCTGTAAACAGTTGAGGCTTTGAACGATTTCAGCTGTGAATGTTTGAAGCTTCTGATGTTTGGAACCTGGGGCCATGTGTCCAGGTGTGTGGCTATAAAACTCCTTTGAGGGCACCTAAACGATGCAGAGGAGTGTCAACTGGTTTGACGCACCTAAATCATTGATCCTTGTCGCACCAGATGACCAGCCCACGATTGTTTGAGACTGTTGGAGCAGGGGCCAGAAGTCAGTTCGCTTCTGCTGAGTGCTCAGGTGGAGTGTCGTCCATCAGGCGCCTCGGTGTTCGATGAATTCATCCTGGTCCTGTCAGCTATCGATGGCAATCAGCCTTAATACTGATTGCTCTGCCTGCTGAGCATGGTCAAAATAAGAT
>DASCPR010000400.1:0-1776 GCA_036012625.1 Prochlorococcaceae cyanobacterium Fu_MAG_50 | reverse complement strand
GCAATCTCACCACGGCGCAACTGTTCAACTGCACGGCGTACCTGCAGGCAGAACGGTTCCACTTCGAGCCGATCAGCCAGAAGCCGTAACAGTTTAGGTTGCCATTGCAAAGTCAATGGCAACTTTTGTTGCTGTTGCTGTTGATGTGGAGACAACGTAGCCGGCTCTTGATCTTTACCCTTCAGCCACTGATTCAGCAGTTCAGGCCGGTAGAGGGCGTAGTCGTCGAAGGCATCGGCGATGCTTCTTGCCAGCTGCCAGCGTTCCCGGTTCAGCTGGTCGGGGGGGCATGGATGACGATTGAGCCAGGCCCGCAGTGGGCTGGCTTCATCGGTCTCAAGAATGTTCGGAAGCAGTTCCAGCAGTGGCCAGACCAGTCGATTGGCACGCCAGGGATCTTCCTGGCTGCTGTTGATACCCAGAACGGTCCGTGTCAATTGCCTCAGGTGGGAACCCGGGAAGGGAAATCGGATCTGGGCGCTGATTCCATTCACCACGGCGAGCTGCTCGCCGAGCCATCGACTCGTCGGCCAGGTGTTGACAATCACCTCAACCTGCTCGAACGGGTCCGGTGGGCTCAGCTTGAGTTGTTCCGCCAGCACCCTGGCAAGCCATTCCGCCCGATTGCTTCGGTAGATCGTCAGCAAGGTTCAGCCTCAGCCATGGATGAGGGCTTGCTGTTGCCTGACAGCAATCTGCTGATCTGGCAAAAAACTCTTGCCCTGGCGTTGTTGCGACTCACATTGGAGCGGTTGCTGGTGTTCGCCGCGGACCTGCACAACCCCATCACTTTCAGGGCAGTAGGCCGTGAGCAGGCCTCCATAACAGGCCCCGGTATCAATCATCACGATATGTCGATGACGCTCAACCTGCGGCCGTGGGGTATGGCCAACAACCACACGCCCGAATCTGCCGTCATATTTCTCCCAGAAGGGTTCCCGGATCCCCAGGTCGGGAGCACCTGAAGCCTTGAAGCCGGCATGGGTTGCACTCCAGCCATCACTCCGATAGCAGAAGGGAAGTGTTTTCAGGCGGGCAATCCACTGTCTTGTCTGCGTATCCCCTAGCTGCCGATAGGTGTCGTTACTGAGCAGATCGGGCTGAGCTTCTGCCTGGGCTGCTTCGAGACTGTCGATCAGAGATTGCTCGTGGTTCCCTCTCAGCCATGTGGCTCGGCCTGTCAAGACCAATCCCCAGACCAGTTCCATGCTGGCGGCAATGCCTGGCCCACGGTTGATGACATCTCCACAGAAGACGAGATGGTCAGACTTCGGCAGAACCAGGAGAAGTTGCACCAAGGCGTTATGGCAGCCATGCACATCACCGATGACCCAGTGATACCGGTGGCCAGGAGTCACGTTAGATGAACCGCCTAAACCGGATTCTGGCCCCTAGTGGAAGCCATGTCATCGTTTCGTTTTAACCTGCAGGGGCAGGGGGGATTGGTTTGGATCCACGCACATTGCCAGTGATCAGGCGGGTCCAGCTTTTGGTGGATGCCCTCGATGGAGCCGAGAAGACCAACGAAGCCTTATCCAACTGCACGGATGGGGAACAGATGATTGATGTGTTGCTGGGGGCTTCGAGCAAGTTGGGACTTGCGCTGACGCGGCAGGATCTGATGGATACCCCGCCAATCCGGGATTGGATCTGGTGGAAGAACAAAGAGGCTCTGCTCACCATTGGCGATAGCAAGCCCCGTTACAAGCAGGACAGCGTCGATAACAAGAAGAAGTTTTTCGGCTTGTTCTGATCAACAGCAAACCCTCAGCCTCG
>DASCPR010000399.1:0-2231 GCA_036012625.1 Prochlorococcaceae cyanobacterium Fu_MAG_50 | reverse complement strand
GGTGTTTTGCTGCCCAGTCTTTTGGCCAGCACGTTCTTGATGCCAGCCAGCTCAAGGACGGTGCGGATGGATCCGCCTGCAATTACACCAGTACCCGGAGCCGCTGGTCGGATCAGCACACTGGCGGCGCCATCACGCCCATTGGAGAGGGTCGGGATGGAGCTGTGACGGGTGAGTGGCACCTTGACAAGATGTTTTTTGCCATCGGCGACGCCCTTGCGGACCGCACCGATCACATCACCTGCCTTGCCGACACCAACGCCGACCTGGCCACGTTCGTTGCCGACAACAACGATGGCTCTGAAGCTCATTTTCTTGCCGCCTTTGACGGTCTTGGAAACGCGTCGGATCTGAACAACCCGCTCCTGCCACTCGGAATCACGTTCCTGTCCGCGACGGTCACCACGTCGGCCACCGCCTCGGCGGTCACGATCGCCGCCACCGCGGCCACCGCCTCCACCGCCGCCTCGGCGTTGTTCCTGCTGGCCTTCCGCCGCCGCAGGAACGTCTGCCGCTGCCGGGGTGTTGTTGGGATTGTTCTGGGTGTTGGGTTCGGTCATGGTGAGAGAAGGGATCAGAACTGAAGGCCCGCCTCCCGGGCGGCATCGGCGAGTGCTTTCACCCGACCGTGAAACAGGTTGCCGCCGCGATCGAAGACCACCTGCTGAATGCCCTTGGAGATGGCGCGCTTGGCGACCAGCTGACCAACGGCGGTGGAGGCATCACAGCTGCTGCCATCAGCCTTGAGGCTGGGGCGAAGCTCCTTGTCAATTGTGGAGGCAGCACAAAGTGTGCTCTGAGCCTCGTCATCAATGACCTGGGCGTAGATGTGATTGTTGGAACGGAACACAGCAAGTCGCGGACGATCTGCCGTGCCGGTGAGATGGCGGCGCAGGCGTCTGTGCCGCTTCTGGGTCTGCTGCTTTCGGGAAAGAGTCGACATGGTGGGTAATGGGGGGAGATGTCAGGCAGACCTTTATTTCTTGCCGGACTTGCCGGCTTTGCGTTGAATTCTTTCACCCTCGTATTTGATGCCCTTGCCCTTGTAGGGCTCGGGGGGGCGAATCGCACGGATCTTGGCCGCTTCATTGCCCACCAACTCTTTGTCACTGCCTGTGACCGTGACGTTGGTGTTGTTCTCAACCGCGAAGCTGATGCCTGCAGGCGGAACCACTTCGATGGTGTGGCTGTAGCCAGCACTCACCACAAGGTTCTTGCCCTTGACCTGGGCACGGGAGCCCACACCAACAATCTCGAGTTTCTTGGAGTAGCCCTTGCTCACGCCTTCCACCATGTTTGCCACGAGAGTCCGGCAGAGGCCGTGACGTTCCCTGGATTTGCGGTGTTGGCTTGTGGGGCTCACAACAATGGTGTTGTCGACCTGACTGATGCTGACGCCATCCGGAAGGGTGCGTTGGAGTTCCCCTTTAGGGCCTTTCACGGTCACGGAGAGACCGTTGAGGGTCACCGCCACCTTGTCCGGCACTGGGATTGGGTTTTTACCGATACGAGACATAGTTAATACTCCTGATCAGTAGACGTAGCAGAGAACTTCTCCGCCAACACCCTGTTTGCGGGCATCGCGGTCGCTCATCACACCTTTGGAGGTGGAGATGATCGCCACACCGAGGCCGCCAAGCACCTTGGGCAGGCCACGGGTGTTCTTGTAGATGCGCAGACCAGGCTTGCTCACCCGTTGCATCGAGCGGATCGTGGGCTGACGGTGCTTGCCGCTGTATTTCAGCTCAAGCACCAGCTGCTTGTGGACACCCTCTCCGTCTTCACTGATTTCGGTGATGAAGCCCTCCTGCTGCAGCACTTTGGCAATGCTGCGAGACATCTTGGAGGCAGGGACGCGGGTTGTCTGGTGTCGCTTCTCACTCGCATTGCGGATGCGGGTGAGCATGTCGGAAATTGGATCGTGGTTGGCCATAGTCTTCTCCGAGGAGGGCTCAGTTGCTGCGGAACGGCATTCCCATCTCGCGGAGGAGGGCCCGGCCCTCTTCATCCGAACGGGCGCTGGTCACGATGGTGATGTCCATGCCCCTGATGGCGTCGATCTTGTCGTAGGAGATCTCGGGAAAGATGATCTGTTCCTTCACCCCGAGAGTGAAGTTCCCACGGCCGTCAAAACTTTTGGGACTCACACCCCTGAAGTCCCTGATTCTGGGCAGTGCCAGGTTGATCAGCCGCTCCAGGAAGGCATACATCCGTTCACCACGCAGGGTGGC
>DASCPR010000398.1:0-6716 GCA_036012625.1 Prochlorococcaceae cyanobacterium Fu_MAG_50 | reverse complement strand
TGCGCACTCTGCTGCCGGTCCTGCGCGATCAACCCGTGCTCACCGCCGAACTGGGACGAAAAGCACGGGCCAGAGTGCTGGAGCGTTACACCCTTTGCAGCAACATCTCAGCCCTTGAAGGGCTCTACAGAGAACTGCTCGGAGCCACACCAGTTGCCGCCTGAGCTAGTGGCCGCCTGAATCAGCCCAACTCGCGGCTGCGCTCAGCGGCGGCAATCACCGCTTCGATCAGAGCGGAACGCAGACCGGCCCTCTCCAGCTTTCGCAAGGCGGTGATCGTGGTGCCACCGGGGGAGGAGACCATGTCCTTCAACTGGCCAGGGTGCAGATCCCGCTGCATGAGCAGTTCCGCTGTTCCCGCCAGGGTGCGATGGGCGAGATGCTGGGCGAGCCGACGGGGCAGACCAGCCGCCACCGCGCCATCTGCCATGGCTTCCACCATCAACGCCACATAGGCAGGACCTGATGAGGTCAAGGCCAGGAAGGCATCCAGCTGATCTTCAGGCAGCTCAACAAGTTCACTAACGGGTTGAAAGAGGGCCTGCACCCAGCACCTCTGAGCCTCGGTCACGCCAACACCCCAGGCCAGGCCCGTCAATCCGGCACCCACAAGAGCAGGGGTATTGGGAACAGCACGAACACAATGACGACCCGGGAATGCAAGCTGCAAGCGTTCCAGAGACACACCTGCCAGCACTGAGATCAACAGGGGCTTGTCGCCTGTTGCCAAGAGGGGGGGCTCAGGTGCCGATGCTGCCACTTCAGCAAGCTGCTGCGGTTTCACGCAGAGCAGCTGAACCGGCGGTGCCCACACATCAAGGGCCTGCACATCCGCAGCGGCTAAAAGGCAGCCCCCAGCGGGAACCTCAGCTCGCAACCGCTGCACAGTCTGCTCACGACCGACAACGGCAATCAGGTCCTCTGGAGAGAGCTCACCACGGGCAAGCAGAGGCTTGACAAGCGCTTGTGCCATCTGGCCAAGGCCCACCACCCCAAGGGAGAACGGCACCTGGCTCAGAGACCGGCAGCGGTGGTGATTCCCCAGGCAGGAGCTGGCGCTGGGCTTGTTTCCGGAACAGCTTCCTCAGTGTCCTTGCTCACCACCGTGGGAGCAGAGGCCTCGTCGTTGCTGTTGTTGGTGACGGTGACACAGCTTGGGGCGAACAAGAAGATGCTTTCGCCAACCCGCTCCTGGTGTCCATCGATCGCAAACGTGCCGCCCGCTACAAAATCAACAGCCCGCTGAGCCTGATCGGGCTCCATCATCGTCAGATTGAGAATCACGGTCTTGCGCTCCCGCAGAGCCTGAATGGCCCGGGGCATTTCGTCGAAACTGCGAGGTTCCATCAGGTTCACCTCTGCGGAGGCCGTGGTGATGCCAGGCATCCCGATCACATTGGATCCCGAAAAGCTTTCGCCAAGATCAAAAGGATTCGATTCCGAAAGCGGTGCGAGCGCTCCACCGGTGGAGCGCACACTGTTCTGATCAGCTTCGGCATCTTCGCCGGTGTCGTAATCAAGCTCGTCGTAGTCACCATCGAGGTATTCGTCACCTGCAACAACAGCGCGAATGCGGGAAATCAGCGACACTGTTTAGATCCTCTTTAGTGGCGTGGAGATGGATTTGCCCTGAGCCGTTAACAGCTGTGGGTCCCCGAGGGGTAGCAAAATCTGACCCCTGAATAGCGCCTCATGCACTGCGGGGCAAGGTTCTCAAAGCAGCTTGAGATCAACTCTTCTCTCCAAAGATGCTGGATCCCAGCCGCAGCCAAGTTCCCCCTGCTGCCACAGCCTCAGGCCAATCACCACTCATTCCCATCGAGCAATCCGGCAGAGAGAGCTCATCTGCCAGGGCACGGCAATCGCGAAACACTTCCAGACACTGATCTCTCGATGATCCCAGAGGCGCCATGGTCATCAGCCCGACCACAGACAGATGCGGCAGATCATGCAGAAGGGGCCAGAGCTCTCTGATCTGCTCAGCCGTCATACCGCCTTTGCGGGGATCCTCGCGAAACTTCACCTGCAGGAAGATGCTTGGGCAGCGCTTTTCCTCCCCGGCGATCCTTGAAATCCGTTCCGCCAGTGCCTGGGAAGCGACGGAATGGATCAGCTCGAAATGCTTCACCACCGCTCGAACCTTGTTGGCCTGCAAACCACCCACGAAGTGCCAGCGCAGCATCTGGCCCTGATCAGCAAGGGCCTCCAGCTTCGGCAAGGCCTCCTGCACGCGGCTTTCCCCGAAGTCCCGCTGCCCCAGATCGACCAGCTCGCGAATCGAATCGGCGCAATGTCCCTTGCTGACAGCAAGCAATTTGACCTGTGGTGGAAGACGCCTGACAAGCTCAAGCCAGCGGGCTGAAACGGAGTCCAAAGGCTCAGATAAAGGTCTGATCGAACAAGTCTCGCCAACTGCCATGGTCCTCGGAGCCATCCCGCTTGGATCGAGAAAGATTCAGCTCGGCGTGATGGCGAGCGTCCTGATAGGGAATCACCTCAAACTGAGCCCCCCGGGGCTGCAGGGTGACCATGAAAAACATTCTCTGGGCGTACAAGGTGGCGTAAATATCGCGCCCTTCCCCTGCACGGGCCACCCGATAGAGCATCCCGAACGTTGGATGGTTGAGATAGCGCTCGGCGCTCACCTTTTGAAAGCTCTTTGCCTAAGGAGCACCGTACCTCCCACGCAGACCAAGCACCACAAGCAGAGCCAAACCGGAGCAGAGGTTGAGCCAGCGGGAGGTTCCTGCCAGCAATCCCTGGCAGCGCAACTGATCAATGGTCAAGCAGACGCCGCCCCGAGCCAGCAGAGCTTCGGCGCCCTGCTCAGCCCGCAGGAGGATATTGGCGAGAAGCCTTTCCCCCACCGAGAGAATCAATCCGAAGGACGCCTTGAACCCGAGCTGGCGAAGGTTCACAGCTCGACTCACCAATGATCTCAGCAGGTTCTGAAGCTCCTCCTGCACAAGAGGCAGAAAGCGCAGGGAAAGCAGCAGCTGAAAACTCAGCCGCTCCACCGGCACGCCAACAATCGCCAGTGGGGTCAAACTCCAACCCAGGGCCCAGACAAGTGCTTCCGGCGGTGTGGTCAGCAGCATCAGGTTGACGCTGTGCACCACTGTGATCAGCAGGGTGGCACTGTTCAGACCAAGTTCAGCCGAACGGCGGTCCACCACCAGTGGACCAAGGCTGAAGGAGCCGAGATGCAGCGGGCCGATCCGCAACAGGTCCCAAACAGGCCCAGAAAGTTCCAGACCCGGCAACTCCTGAACCCGGCGGATCGGCAGCGTGGCGGCAGGGTCCCCCGTCGGCAGCAGCAGCATCGCCACCAGTCCAATGAAGGCAGAAAGCAACAACAGCAGCAGCAGCGAGCGCCACCAGATCCGGATCGGCAGGCCACTGGTAAAGGTCAGGAAAAGCAGCGCAGCCACAAGTCCAACGCGCCAGGAGGGCGCCGCAAGCACTGGCGAAAGCAGAAACATCAGAACCCAGGCCAACTTCAGACGCGGATCCAAACGGCGCATCCAACTGGAACTGCCGGCCACGAATTGACCGATCGGGACCTGCCTCAACCAATCCATGAATCAGGCCTTCCTGGTCTGCTGGCGTGCCAGATCTTTCTCAGCATCACGTTGCTGCTTGCCGCGCCAAAATAATTTCACCGGTGTGCCATCAAAACCAAGACCTTCCCTCAACTGACGTTCGACGTAGCGGCGGTAGGTGTCACCGAACAACTTGGGCTCATTGACGAACAGGGTGAAGCTTGGTGGACGACTCGCCACCTGGGTGCCGTAGTAAAGACGACCCTGGCGTCCACCTCGCGTTGTGGGTGGACTGCGCCAGCTCAGCGCTTCCTTCAAAACCTCATTGACAACTGAGGTGGTGACTCGCCGGCGATGCTGCTCTACAGCCACGGCCGCCAGGGCGAAAATACTGTCGACCCTCTGACCGGTCAGGGCCGAGGTGAACAGCATCGTTGCCCAGTCAAGGAAATAGAGCTTGCTACGCAGCTCCTTCTCCACCGCAGTCATGGTGTGACTGTCTTTTTCCACGGCATCCCACTTGTTCACCACAACCACACAGGCGCGTCCCTCCTCCTCGATACGACCGGCGAGACGCTGATCCTGTTCGGTCACTCCATCGAGCGCATCAATCACCAGCACGCACACATCACTGCGCTGAATCGCCTTGAAGCTGCGATTGATGCCGAAGAATTCAGGACCGTAACTAACACTGCGGCGGCGGCGAATACCAGCGGTATCGATCAATCGCCAATGAATTCCATCCCGATCCAGCTGGGTATCGATGGTGTCGCGGGTGGTGCCACGAATCGGACTGACAATCGCCCGGGTCTCACCACAGATCGAATTGAGAAGACTTGATTTGCCCACATTGGGTCGGCCGACAATCGCCAGTTGAATCGGTTCCTGCTGCTCAGCCTCTTCGTCCTGAGGGGGGAGGAATGTCAGCACGCGATCGAGAAGATCACCGGTGCCAGCACCGTGAATGGCGGAGATTGGATAGGGCTCACCCAGGCCGAGGCTCCAGAACTCCGCGGCCATCGCCAGCCCCTGCTCAGGGGACTCACACTTGTTCACCGCCAGAAGTGTCGGGCAGGCATGAGTGCGCAACCAATCGGCAATCGCCTCATCTGCGGCGGTGAGGCCCTGCTGACCATCAACGATCACAAGCGCCACTGAAGCTTCAGCCAGGGCCAGATTGGCCTGTTCGCGAATTTCAGGCAGAAACTCACTGTCATCATCAAAGACGAGTCCGCCGGTATCAACGACCTTGAACTCTCTGTCGCCCCAGAAGCCATCCTGATAGGTGCGATCCCTGGTCATCCCCGGTTGATCATGAACAATCGCCTCGCGGCTGCGACAGAGGCGATTGACCAGGGTGGACTTGCCGACATTTGGGCGTCCGATGATGGCGACGATTGGACGCGCCACGTGCGGGGCCCTCACTGAGAACCCTGACCCTACAGAGGCACGCCTCAAAAATCATGCCCGAGGTAGGGCCGACGAGAGCCTTCCCGGTCAAGACCAACTGAGGCCATGCCAATGTTCAAGCCATGGCAAAGAGATGACGATCAGGGCCAGACAGTGTTCAGGCCCTCAAACATGGGGGTTACCCCATCTGCGGATAGCAGCCCCGCGTTGAACGTTCGGAGAATCGAAACTGCCCTTTTGTCTGCTGGGTATCCCAGCCGTAGACCCGTTGAATCCTGCGACAGAGCTCATCGATCAACTCCCGGCCCCGCTCGCCATTGGCCATCACCACCAATCCGTAACCGTTGACCTGATGGGCCATCAAGTAGCTGCGATAGCCCCAGTTGCTGCCTTCATGACTGAAATACCACCCCTCTCCCTGGCGTGAGACATTGAATCCCAAGCCAAATCCACCAATTCCAACCGGCGTGAACAGCTGACGGATCTGGGCAGGGGCTAACAGTGCTGGCGGCTTGCCTCTGACTCCCCTCTGAAGGCTGATGATCAGATGGGCCAGATCAGTCGGTGTACTCCACAGCCCTGCAGCAGCTAATTCCG
Organism: Prochlorococcaceae cyanobacterium Fu_MAG_50; assembly: GCA_036012625.1. Classification (GTDB taxonomy): domain Bacteria; phylum Cyanobacteriota; class Cyanobacteriia; order PCC-6307; family Cyanobiaceae; genus DASCPR01. The sequence goes on along the minus strand of DASCPR010000398.1, from coordinate 1,167 downwards.
GATAGACATGCCAGGGAGCCCTCATCCTCTGGCCCAGATGGTCATGAGCCAGGGCCGCATTCGACTGGCGCATCAACGACAAAGGTTGTTCGAAGACGCTGTGGCGCATCCCCAGGGGCTGAAGGATCTCCTGCTGCATGAAGCTCCCGAAGTCCTCACCAAGAACATCTGTCATCGCCACCTGCATCAGCAGGATGCCGCCACCGGAATAGGCCGCTCTTGTCATCGGAGCTACCTCAATCCGCACGGGGCCGAGGGTTGAGGGTTGATCGCCAGCAAGGATCTGCACTGCCGTCGGCAACTGCGTAGTGGGGAGATAGCCAGGGAAGCCGAAGCCATCACCAAGTCCGGAGGTGTGACTAAGCAGCATGCGCGGTGTGACAGCCCGCTCCTGAGTCAAGCCATTCAGTGGCAATCGCCATGACGTCAACAGAGTGTTGATGTCATCGTCGAGTCCGAATCGACCGTCCTCAACCAACTTGAGCACTGCAAGTGCTGTAACCGGTTTGCTGATCGACGCCGCCTGAAACAGGGTCTGCCGATCAACACGCCTGCCATGAAGAGCATCTGTAATGCCATACCCCTTCGCCCAGTGGAGGTCAAAATCCCAGACCACGGCGATGCTGACCCCTGGCACCCCAAGGCGTTGCATCAACCCATCCAGATCCAAAGCCGCAAGGCTTCCCTGTTGCCCTGATGGTTGCGCTCCTTCCACCGCATCAATGAAGGCCTGAACCTGCAAAGCCTTAACTGGCCTGGGCAGGGCTACGGTCGGCAGCAGCAGCTGGGCCACCAGCAGGGCAACAAGCCGAAGGAACGTCATCAACGAACTCTGCAGCAAAGAACTCAGAAGGAGCAGTGAACCCTTCGCTGACGAAACAAGTCGGAGAATCAGCCCATGCTGGACCAAGCGCTGAGGCTGCCGGGGCAGGGAACATCCCGCCTGCTGGGCTGCAGGGTGCTGCAATCGCCGCTGGCCGGGGTCTCAGATCGGATTTTTCGTGGCCTTGTGCGCCGCTGGGCTCCAGATGCCCTGCTGTTCACGGAGATGGTCAATGCCTCCAGCCTTGAGCTGGGCCACGGTCTCTGCAAGGTGGAAGAACTCGCCGAGGAATCTGGCCCCATCGGCGTGCAGCTTTTCGATCACCGACCGCAAGCGATGGCCGA
>DASCPR010000397.1:0-1920 GCA_036012625.1 Prochlorococcaceae cyanobacterium Fu_MAG_50 | reverse complement strand
GTGCCGAAACCTGCTGCAATCGGCGCTGTTGCCCTGCTTGGCAGTTCATGGCTGATCCGATTTTTTGTCTGCTTTCTTTCTTGCAATGCTTGTTCAGAACTGGCCTGGCGTTGCTTGCTGAAGCCCTGTTCGCGTCCATGATCTTCACGTCTCCCTTACCTTGATTCCCATGGCTTGCCAGCGTGGTTGGCCCGCACGAATTCATTCCGATGGCCTTAGTGGTGCTTGTTCAGTCGTTTATCAGCTCAAGCAGCTGAAGATGGCGCAAGCTTGATTTCGGTAGGCCCAACGTTGAAGCCAGGCATCGTTGAATCACCACTTCCGCATCATCACCAATGCGTCCGCCCAGCAGTTCTGTCAGCACTCCTAGTTCCCGTCCACTGTCGCTGGCTTCGCGCAACATGCATTCTGTTGCGGAGGCCGCCATGGCTTTACATGCCTGGCTTGCCAGTTGAGTGATGATCTCCTCTGAACCCTCGGTGAGGCGAAGGCACTCCTCCGTTAACGAGGTCTCAATTCGCGGACCCATCATCTTCAGGATCGGTTTCAGCAGACCCGCCTGAACGGGCTGCAAATCTGTGAGCATTCCCATGCTGATCAGGGCCACTGCCCAGGGGCGATGTTTCCAGGCGTGCCAATCAATCACATCTTGCTATCAATCTGCTGACTGTAGGCAGCTGCGTGATCTGTTCCGTTCTCTGGTTAGGGTCGGGAGCTGATCAGCCTCTGCCCTGCCTGGAATGGCCACTCTCTCAGCGCGTTGGCACCGCTCCATCAGGGAGATTCCTCAGGCTGACTGGCAACAGCTGCTGGGAAGCGAGGGGATTCCCTTTTACCAATGGGAATGGTTGGAGGCTCTGGAAGCATCGGCAAGCATTGCGCCTCAGCAGGGCTGGCAACCTCTGCATCTCGTCCTCTGGAGGGATGCGGTTGCTGTTGCGGTGGCACCGCTCTATCTCAAGGGCCACAGCTATGGAGAGTTTGTTTTCGATCAGAGCTTTGCGCGTCTGGCCGCAGGCATGGGCCTGAGCTATTACCCCAAGTTACTGGGGATGAGCCCCGTCAGTCCGGTGCAGGGCTACAGATTCTTTGTGAGCCCAGCGGAGGACGAGGCAGCGCTCACCGTTGTGATGATGCAGGAGATTGACCGGCTGGCGCGTCGCCATGGAATCAGCAGCTGCAATTTCCTTTATGTTGATCCAGAGTGGCGTCCCCTTGCTGAAGCGGCGGGCTGTGCCGCTTGGCTCAATCATCAAAGCCTCTGGTCAGCAGAGGGGAGTAGGGATTTTGCCGACTATCTGTCAGGTTTCAACGCCAATCAACGCCGCAATATCAAGCGAGAGCGCCGGGCTGTGGTCACTGCCGGATTGACGGTGACAGCCTTGACGGGAGATGACCTTGATCGCCAGCTGCTGCTGCGGATGCACCGCTTTTACGAGCAGCATTGCGCCAGGTGGGGGCAATGGGGAAGCAAATATCTTTCCGAGCCATTCTTCGAGGCGCTGGCTGAGCCCTCTCATCGAGACAGGGTTGTGCTGTTCAGTGCCCATCGAGGGGTGATGCGTGATCCTGTCGCAATGTCCCTGTGCGTGCGTGACAAACGGATGCTCTGGGGGCGCTACTGGGGTAGTGACGAAGAGATTGATTGCCTTCACTTTGAGGTTTGCTATTACGCACCGATTGCCTGGTCCCTTGAACAGGGGATTCAGCACTTTGACCCTGGTGCCGGAGGTGGGCATAAACGCCGTAGAGGATTTATCGCCAGGCCAGCAGTGAGTCTTCACCGCTGGTATCACCCCGGTATGGATTCCCTGATCCGTGCCTGGTTGCCCAAGGTCAATGGCCTGATGATCAAGGAAATTGAAGCGATGAACGAGGACTTGCCATTCCGTGTTGAACAACCTCCATTGTCATTTGTAG
>DASCPR010000396.1:0-9522 GCA_036012625.1 Prochlorococcaceae cyanobacterium Fu_MAG_50 | reverse complement strand
ATGTATTGGATCGTGGATTCAACAGATCCCAGAAGCCTGAATCGAGTTCATAGCCAAGGGCCGCAGCCATCTGGGTGAGGTTGCCGCGCATCGGTTGCCCAAGTCTGAGACTGAAGGAATCAAGCAGCATCAATCGATGGGTGATCCACAGCTCAAGGGCCTGAGGCTCAAAGCGAAGGCCATCGCGACGGTTGAATTCGTGGGGCACCACCATCGCCACGTGCTGAATCAGGCTGCCGCCGTTCCGATCAAGAACCATGGGCAACCAGGGGAGTTGACCATCGGCACGCAGGGCCCAGAGACGAGGCTCTGCACATTCGCTCAACTCCCTGGGATCCTCCTCAGCCCTGGGCCACTCGTACTGCAGCTGATAACAGGGGAGATCCGCCAACAGCGGCAGCAAAGGTTGGCTCTGCAGGGTGCTGAGGGGGCTCAGATCCAGCCTGCGGATCGCTCCGGCATCCACCTGGATGAGGGTCGCTGAGGAATCCGAGGCCATGGACAGGTGTGACAGGCTTTTGCAAATGATGGCGTCAGGTGCTCATTAACAAGGAGAATGAGCATGTTTTTGCGGTTTGTTCCATGGACAGCACTCTGACCCTGGCTGAAATATGCATCTCGCTTGTGGTTGCTGCCCATGCAGGTGTCTTGGCGCTGAGGCTCAGTGTCAGCCTGTTTAAAGCCTGATCTGTTTCCAACGCTTTTTAAAAAGCGATTCAGGCCCCCCTTTGCAGGGGGGCAAGGCTGCGTTAAAAGCGGGAATCTGATCAAGAGTCTTGGCGTCAACCCTGGTTCAGTCCAGATCCAGGCAGCAACGAAGGGTTTCCGGGCGGGCCTCCTCCCGACAGCAATCTGCTGACCTCCCCCCATCGCTGTCTTCAACAGGGGCCTCATCAGGGCTAGATGCCGCCAGCCTGGCAGCGTCTCTGCAGCGTCAGACCGAGCGACGTGAGTTGAGGTACAGCCTTCTTGCACTTTCCATGAAGCTGGGGCTGATCGCCTTGGGTGGAGTGAGCCTTGTCAAGCTCTCACTGGCCTATCAGGAGCGCCTTGATCGTCATAGTGAAATTGCGGCTGTGGTGGAGGTTGAATCCTCCAAGCTTGGAACAATCAGGCGGCGCTTTGATCGATTGTTCAGCCTCGGCGGTGATCAACGCTTGATGGATGAACAGGATCAGTGGATCGCACCCAATCGAATGAGGGTGATCTGGCGCTGAAGCTCCCGTCGCAATGGAGTGAGCGGGCCGTTCTTCAAACCTAGTTTCAACTGCACACCAACCTGCTCCCCTGGCTGCGTCGATGGCTTTGTCTCAAGCTTCTCCAGGTACCGTCTTGATCACGGGCACAACGTCCGGGGTCGGTTTGTATGCCTGCAAGGCCCTCGTCTATCGAGGCTGGCGTGTGATAACTGCGAACCGGCATCCATTGCGGGCAGTGGCTGCCGCTGAAAGGCTCGGCCTGCCCTCAAGCCAGCTCACCCATCTGAGGATGGATCTCAGTGATCTCGAGAGCGTTCGTGATGGGGTTGAGACACTCAAGGATTCCCTTTCACAACCCCTGGATGCTCTGGTTTGCAACGCTGCGGTTTATCAGCCCAGGTTGAGGAAGCCAAGACGCTCAGCTCAGGGGTATGAGTTTTCGATGGCGACCAATCACTTTGGCCATTTTCTGCTCATTCAACTTTTGCTTGAGAATCTCGGCAAAGCAAAGGTTTTTCAAGCCGCTCGATGTTCCAGCCTCTCCTCTACCCGGGTGGTGATTCTCGGGACAGTCACAGCCAATAATAAGGAACTTGGCGGCAAGATTCCGATCCCGGCACCGGCTGATCTGGGTGATCTTTCAGGCTTTGAATTGGGCTTCCATGCTCCGATCAGCATGGCCAGTGGCAAGCGATTCAAGCCTGGAAAGGCCTATAAAGACAGCAAGCTCTGCAACATGATCACCACCCAGGAGCTGCATCGACGCCTGCATGAAGACACAGGAATACTGTTCACATCCCTCTACCCAGGTTGTGTGGCCAATACGCCATTATTTCGCCATACTCCCAAACTGTTTCAGATCCTCTTCCCCTGGTTTCAGAGGCTTATCACCGGTGGCTATGTGAGTCAGGATCTTGCAGGTCAACGGGTCGCACAGGTTGTGACTGATTCAAAGTTCGCGTCCTCAGGTGTGCACTGGAGCTGGGGCAACCGCCAGAAGAAGAACCGCGAAAGGTTCAGACAGGAGTTATCCGATAGGGCGACAGATCCAGTCACGGCAAAACGTGTCTGGGAGTTGTCGATGCAATTGGTGGGATTGAGCTGATCAAAGTCTCAGCTGATCAAAGTCTCAGCAGCAGCTCTTTGCTGATCTGAGATCAGTCAAAGCCCAGCAGGTCGAAAATCTCACGGTCTTTGAGGGGCTCTGCTTCCAATGGTTCAACCTTGTCAAGCATGCGCTGGGCAAGGGATAGATATTCGTTCTGCACGGCAACAACATCTTCTGAAGGTTCCATTTCGAAGATGGTGCATTTCTTGAGGCGAGAGCGGCGAATGGCATCCACATCACGGAAATGGGCCATGGTGCGAAGCCCTACGCGTTCGTTGAATTTGTCGATCTGATCAGTATCTGCCGAGCGGTTGGCCACAACTCCACCAAGCCTGACTTTGTAATTTTTGGCCTTGGCCTGGATTGCAGCCACAATTCGATTCATCGCAAAGATGGAATCAAAATCGTTGGCGGTGACAATCAGGCAGTAATTTGCATGCTGCAAAGGTGCGGCGAAACCACCACAAACCACGTCTCCAAGCACATCGAAGATCACCACATCAGTGTCTTCAAGGAGATGGTGCTCCTTCAGTAATTTTACGGTCTGACCTGTGACGTAACCACCACAACCTGTGCCTGCAGGTGGCCCGCCGCTCTCCACACACATCACGCCATTGTAGCCCTTGAACATGAAGTCTTCTGGCCTTAATTCCTCGCTATGGAAATCCACTTCTTCAAGGATATCGATCACCGTAGGCACCATGCTATGGGTGAGGGTGAAAGTGCTGTCGTGCTTTGGATCACAGCCGATCTGCAGCACTCGTTTGCCAAGCTTGGAGAAGGCTGCGGAAAGGTTTGATGAGGTGGTTGATTTGCCAATTCCACCTTTGCCGTAAACGGCGATCACCAAGGCTCCTTCTTGAATCTGAATGGAGGCATCCTGCTGAACTTGAACACTGCCGTCCCCATCAGTTGGACGTGTGATAGTCGTGGTCATCGAGGAATCTTGTCTGTGTACTTGTTGTTATTCAAGTGTAATGGCGCTGGGCCCGTTGGTTCCTAACAAATTCGATACAACCGGTTCCCTCTTTGCTTTCTTTTCAAGACATCAGCCCATTGAATCAAAGGAATGAGTGTATTTTCTCATTCCTTTGATTCTGTATTTGAATAAGGCCTCGCTTTTTGTTGGTCAGGCTCGAAAGTGCACTTTTGCGTCATAAACGGTTTCGCTGTCGATACTTCGGCAGCCTGCCTGGCGTGCATAGGTCTCTGTGTTTCGGCGAACCTTGCCGCGAACAAAGAAGGGGATTTTTGCCAGTTCTGCTTCTCCCTCAGGCGTCCAGAGTGGGGAGTCCTCAGATAAGGGCTCTGCCTGGGATTGCGCTGATGCAGGCACTGCTTGTTGCTGTTCAGGCTCACTTTTGTGTCCTCCCAGTTGTCCAAGGTGGCTTTGATGACCATCAACGAACTCGAAGTCGTGGCGGAACATGCCGATCAGATGCTCCTCAAGCCCCATCATCAATGGGTGAACCCAGCTATCGAAAATCACGTTGGCACCTTCCCAGCCCATTTGAGGGCTGTATCTGGCGGGCACGTCCTGAACGTGCATCGGAGTGCTGATCACAGCACAGGGAATGCCAAGCCGTTTGGCGCTGTGCCGTTCCATCTGGGTGCCCAGAACAAGTTCCGGTGCGGCCTCCGCCATGGCGGCTTCCACTGCCAAATAGTCATCGCTGATCAGCGCTTCAAGTCCCAGCTCCTTGGCTGCTGCTCTGACAGGGCGGGCCATTTCACGGCTGTAGGTGCCTAAGCCCACCACCTTGAAACCAAGTTCCTGATCAGCAATCCTGGCTGCGGCGATCGCGTGGGTGCCATCACCAAAGATGAAGACACGTTTGCCGGTGAGGTAGGTGGAATCCACGGACAGTGAATACCAAGGCATCCTTAGCTGTTCGGTGTCAGAGCCTGTTTGGCCTTCGGGCATGTCCAGAAGCTGATGCACTTCTTCTAAAAAGTCCTTGGTTGCACCTACGCCAATGGGCACTGTTTTGGCGTAGGCCATGCCGAAATTGCGCTCTAGCCATAGGCAAGTTGCTTCTGCGACTTCGGGGTAGAGGCAAACATTCAAATCACCATCTGGCAGCTTTTTCAAATCTTCAGGAGTGGCGCCCATTGGAGCCACAACATTCACATCAATCCCATGTTGATTGAGGAGTTTCTCTATTTCAAGACTGTCATCTCTACAGCGGAAACCAAGTAAACTTGGTCCTAATAAATTCACCCTTGGGCGTCGCTTCTCGCTTTTCCAAGCTGAAGGACTATGGCTTTTACCATTTTCTTCAGCATGCTTTGTTTTAAGAATTCCCCGCACAAGCTGATAGAAGGTTTCAGAGGCTCCCCAGTTTTCTTTCTTGCTGTAGGCAGGCAGTTCCACACCCACAACTGGAATGTTGAAGCCCATACCTGAGGCTAGAGCCCCAGGTTGGTCTTGAATCAGCTCTGCTGTGCAGCTTTCTCCCACGAGGAGAGCTTGCGGTTGAAAGCGATCCACGGCTTCGCGAATATTGCGTTTGACCAGCTCAGCCGTGTCACCTCCAAGATCCCTTGCCTGGAATGTGGTGTAGGTCACGGGGGGCCTGCGCCCCCTCCGTTCAATCATTGTGAACAGCAGATCGGCGTAAGTATCTCCTTGAGGTGCATGCAATACATAGTGCACACCTTCCATGGAGGAGGCGATGCGCATGGCACCCACATGGGGGGGGCCTTCATAGGTCCAGAGGGTGAGTTCCATGGTTTCAGATTTGGGCGAGGAGTTGAGTGTTGAGACGTTCGCGGCGATGTAGGGGCCTGGAGAACAATTCCGCCAGTTCGGCGGTTTGATCGATTCCGTGGATGGGGCTAAAGACCAGTTCGATCGACCACTTGGTGGCAATCCCTTCCGCCTCCAGGGGATTGGCCAGCCCCATTCCGCAGACAACAAGATCGGGCTGCTGTTCACGCACCCTGTCGAGTTGCTTCTCCAGGTGTTGGCCCTCCATGATCCGGGTATTTGGCGGCAGAAGCTCAAGCTCAGGCTCCATCAGGTCACGGTTCAGATAAGGGGTGCCAACTTCGATCAGCTCCATTCCACATTCCCGTTGCAGAAAACGTGCCAGAGGGATCTCCATCTGGGATTCAGGTAGCAGGAAGATGCGCTTGCCCTGGAGTTGCTGCCTGTAGGGCTCCAAGGCCTTGCGGGCACGCACGATCAATGGTTCCAAGGTGGCATCGACAAGGGTGTGGTTGATGCCAAACGATTGAGCTGCAGCCTCCATCCAGAGGCGGCTCCCCTCGGTCCCCAGGGGAAATGGGGCCTGGAGAATCTCGGCGCCTCGTTGTTTGAGGGCCCTGGCGGTGTCAGTCAGATAAGGCTGCGTGAGCAGCACACGGGTGCCAGGCCCAACGGATGGCAGATCATTGGCCTGCCGGGGCGGCAGGCTCTCGACTTTCGTGATCCCCAGGCGTGCGAACAGTGTCTTGAAGCGATCCTCCACGGCGTTGGCCAGGGTTCCGACAAGCAGAAGCTGTGCCTCCTGGCTTGCAGGCATCAACGGCACCATGGCGTTGAGTGCTCCGTCCTCTCCCTGGGTGAAGGTGGTTTCAATGCCGCTGCCTGAATAATTCAGGACGCGTACTCGGCCCTGGAGCACGTCATTCAGTCGCTCTGCAACCCTGGCCAGATCCAGCTTGATCACTTCGCTTGGGCAGGAGCCCACCAGAAAAAGGGTACGAATTTCTGGTCGCCGCGCCAGTAGATCGGTCACGACTCGATCCAGTTCGTCATGGGCATCAGCCAGACCGGCGAGGTCTCTCTCCCCGAGGATGGCCGTGCCGAAGCGTGGCTCCGCAAAGATCATCACGCCGGCGGCACTCTGAATGAGATGGGCGCAGGTTCGTGACCCCACAACGAGAAAGAAGGCATCAGGCATGCGTCGATGCAGCCAGACAATTGAAGTGAGTCCGCAGAACACCTCCCGCGGTCCGCTTTCCTTGAGCAACGTCGCGGTGCTCATCAACAGGTCCCAGATCTATCTCCCAAGTTGATTGGTAGATAGGCGAACGTCAGCTAGCAACTAAAACTCTTTGGGATCGTCACGCTTTTTGCCGTCCCAAGGCCGAGAGCTTGGCCTTCGTCCTTGGTCAGGGTGGACACACAGACAGATAATCTTCTGTTTGTTCTTTGATGCAGCGAGGAGAACCCTGTCTTGGCATTGATACATGGTCTACACCTGCGAAACCTTCGCGGTGATCTCTTGGGAGGCATCACTGCAGCGGTAGTGGCTTTGCCTCTGGCACTGGCCTTTGGCAATGCGGCTCTTGGTGAGGGAGGCGCTATCTACGGTCTCTATGGAGCCGTTGTCGTTGGCTTCCTTGCTGCTTTGTTCGGTGGAACCCCGTCTCAGGTCAGCGGCCCCACAGGGCCGATGAGCGTCACCGTGGCGGGAATCGTCGCCAGTTTAGCGGCGGTTGGGGTCTCGAATGATTTGTCCGCTGGAGAGATCCTGCCGCTGGTTATGGGAGCGGTGGTCATCGGCGGCCTGTTCCAGATCCTATTTGGTGTTCTCCGCCTCGGGCGATACATCACCCTGGTGCCTTATTCGGTGATTTCTGGCTTCATGTCAGGCATCGGCGTGATCATCCTGGTGCTGCAGATCGGCCCATTGCTGGGGATCAGTACACGGGGAGGGGTGATTGATTCCCTCAGGTCGCTGTTCAGCAATTTCGATCCCAATTGGGCTGCTGTTGGCGTGGGTGTGATGACTCTGGCGGTGGTGTTTCTGGCCCCGCGACGCATCACCCAATGGGTGCCATCGCCGCTGCTGGCGTTGCTGATCGTCACGCCCCTCTCGATGGTGTTTTTCCCTGGGGAGATCGTGCCCAGAATTGGCAGCATCCCTGAAGGGGGGCTCACCTTTGTGATGCCCAACTGGAATGCCCATCTCGGGGTGTTGATTCAAGCCGGTTTGGTCTTGGCCGTATTGGGTGCCATTGATTCCCTGCTCACGTCTCTGGTCGCAGACAATATTTCCCAGACTCGTCACAATTCCGATCGCGAATTGATTGGCCAGGGCATCGGCAATACGGTCGCGGGATTATTTGCAGGGCTGCCAGGGGCTGGCGCCACAATGCGCACGGTGATCAATGTCAAATCCGGAGGCAGCACGCCGATCTCCGGCATGGTTCACTCGATCGTGCTCTTGATTGTCTTGATTGGGGCTGGGCCTCTTGCCGCCCAGATCCCAACGGCCTTGCTTGCAGGAATCTTGATCAAGGTGGGCCTCGACATTATTGACTGGGGCTTCCTGCTCAGAGCCCATCGCCTTTCGATGAAGACTGCCCTGGTCATGTACAGCGTGCTGCTGATGACCGTGTTCTGGGATTTGATCTGGGCTGTGTTGGTAGGGGTCTTTGTTGCAAACCTGCTCACGATTGAGTCTCTGACCCAGGCGCAACTGGAGGGGATGGATGCGGATAATCGCTTGATTGGAGCCGGAACGAAGGCGGATCCATCAGAGGCAGAAGTCTCCGAGCTGGCCATGAACGGAGAACTGCCCTTGCCTGCCGCTGAACAGGACTTGCTGGATCGCTGTGGTGGGGAGGTGATGCTGTTCAGGTTGCGGGGACCCTTGAGTTTCGGGGCCGCGAAGGGGATCACCGAACGCATGGCCCTGGTTCGCAATTACAAGGTCTTGATCCTTGATATCACTGATGTCCCGAGGCTTGGTGTCACAGCCACCCTGGCGATCGAGCAGATGGTTCAAGAGGCCGGCTCCCATTCAAGAACGGCTTATGTCGCAGGCGCAAGCGGCCGGGTTCGTGAGCGCTTGGAGCGTTTTGGCGTGAAAGGGGTGATGGACAGCCGTCTCGATGCACTTAAAGCCGCCCTTGAGGGGCCTTTGCAATCCAGTTGATGGAAGCTTGAGACAAGAGCGCTGCCAACTAACTGGGCTTCTGCATGGGCCTTTTGGCAGCACCGCCAAGACCAAGACCAAGACCAAGACCAAGATCAAGATCAACGACCAATCCACAATCCAGTCAAGGCCAGTTGTATCAAACAATCCGGCAACCGCCGTGGTGGCGACCAAGCAGCCTGAATCGAAGAGATTTGTAAACCCAGGTAACTGCTTATAAGTCAATCTTCTCAATGACTTTCATAGACTCCTAACCTCACCAAAACCGTTTCTGTCCATGGATACAAGCCTCATTCTTCAAAACCTGCTGACCCCCCCGGTTCTGTTTTTTTTCATGGGTGCCATCGCTGTTTTTGTTCGATCTGATCTTGAGATCCCATCGCCTCTGCCAAAACTCTTCTCCCTGTATTTGTTATTGGCAATTGGATTTAAAGGTGGCGTAGAGCTTGGTCACTATGGCCTTGGAGGACAGGTCATCCCAACGGTTAGCGCAGCCATTGTGATGTCACTGGTGGTGCCACTGATTTGTTTCGCTGTGCTTCGGCTGAAGCTGGATGTGTTCAATTCAGCAGCAATTGCCGCGGCTTATGGCTCGATCAGTGCGGTGACATTCATCACTGCCGAGAGTTTTCTGCAGAGCCAAAGTATTACTTATGATGGTTTCATGGTTGCAGCGCTGGCGCTGATGGAATCTCCTGCCATCATCATTGGCCTGATTCTTGTTAATTTGAGCTCGACTCAGTCGCGTCCTGATGCAAAGGGGATCAAATGGGGAGCTGTTTTGCATGAGGCCATGCTGAATGGTTCTGTTTATTTGTTGATTGGCAGTTTGGTTATTGGTTTCGTCGGCGCATCCCATAGCCCTGCAGGCATTGAGAAGATGGATCCATTTGTCAATAAGTTGTTCTATGGAGCCCTTTGTTTCTTTCTGTTGGATATGGGCATCGTTGCTGCCCAGCGGGTTAAGGATCTCAAGAAAGCTGGATCTTTTCTGATCTTCTTTTCGGTTCTAATGCCTTTATTCAATGGTGTGATCGGTGCTTTGATCGCAAAGGGCTTGGGACTAGGGCCTGGTAATGCGTTGCTTTTCATCGTTCTCTGTGCAAGCGCCTCCTATATAGCCGTGCCTGCTGCGATGAGAATGACGGTGCCTGAGGCAAATCCAAGCTATTATATTTCAACAGCGTTGGGACTGACATTCCCATTCAATATCATTATTGGCATTCCCCTTTATATGGGATTGGTCAATAAACTCATCCCTGCAGCTTCCTGATCTCATGAAACGTCTTGACCTGATTGTCAGTGAGCGCGAGCTTGATTCTGT
>DASCPR010000395.1:0-1635 GCA_036012625.1 Prochlorococcaceae cyanobacterium Fu_MAG_50 | reverse complement strand
AATTGCTCCAGAACTTGGGGCATGGTCTGAACTCTGCTGTCAGCGAACCAGCCTCTATTCTACTTGCACTTCTGGCGCATCAGCTCGATGCCGCAGACTGATCGGACGCCTGCCAGCGCTCAGCCAGCCGTGCCGTTGGTGAGCAAGAGATCCGAGTGTCTGCGCTGGCCGCTGCTGGCCGCCGTGCTGCCCCTGCTGCCCGGGGTGATCATCTTCTTCTCCTGTTTTGCTCCTCGCCAACGCCAGTTCATCTGGCTGGACGCGATCGACAGGCCGCAGCTGAGCCAGCCATTCCTGTTGCAACGGGGGGTGCTGGGCAGCCCCCTGATCGATCTCCAGGCCAAGCTGCCTGCAAACAGCTCCATGGGGCTCTCGGTGGAGCTGCTTGACCAGAACGGAGATCTGGTGCTGGCACTGGAGAAGGAGGGTTGGCGCGAGATCGGCACCTGGGTTGAGGACGGTGAGAGCGGTACCTATGACGAAAGTGATTCCTCCCTGAAACTTGATTTGCGGCCGATCAGCGATGGTCCCCATCGCCTGCGCTTGACCCTGGAGGAGTTTTCCGATGCCGCCGCCCAGCCGTTGCAACCACCGTTGCAGCTTCAGCTTCTTGTCAATAACCACAGCGTGGATCTCCCACTGTTGCTGATCACGGCAGGGTTGTCCCTCTTGCTGGTGTTGTTTTTCTGGCAATCGATCTATGGCGATTGCCGGCAGAGAAGCCAACGCAGGCTCGTTGATGATCGGGTCTCGTCACGGTTCAGCGCCTGTGGGCCGGGTTTGCTGCGCATCAAGGTGCTTGGCCGCTATGAGCTGCCGGATCGCCTTCTTGGGCGTAAGCCTGAATGGGTTTCCAGCGTTTCGCTTGTGCTGCGCATCACCAATGCCTGGGGAGAGCTGTTGCTGGAGGATCAGTTGCCGTTGCAGCTGAATAAAAAAAGCGATGAAGACGACACCTGGTGGACCGTGAACAGCGGGCCGATTCACCTCTTCCTCGGCAAGATCAGCAACCTGCGATTCTGGGCAGCCCTGCCGGATCCCCTCGCCAATGGCTGCGAGCTCGAATGGATCGAGCTGCTTGTTGAGGATGGCGCCACCACGCCATGGCCGGTGCGGCTTCGGGTGCTCTGCTGATGGAACGTGCTCTGATCCTGGCGCTGACAGTCACTGCTGTGCTGGTGGGAACCAGCGCCGCGGTGATTCGTCCGGGGGTCTATCGGCTCGGAGACGAGGGCACACCCAGACCTGGTACGGGCGTTGCCTTCCGCGGTGGCTATCGCCAGGGACGTTGGCGATCGGATGGCTATCGACGGGACTGGGGCGGATTCCAGGGCCGTGGTCCTAGCGGGGCGAAGTGAGCTCAACCTCCAGCTCAACATCAATCGCAACTGCAACGTCCACAGCAGCCACGTCCACAGCAGGCACTTCCACGACAGCCAAAACCGCGATCACACCACTCCAGGTTCGGCTGTTGTTGCTCACGGCCGCCATCTCATCCGCTGTCGGTCTGGTGCTGGAGCTGCTGCTGGTCACCCAGGCCAGCTACCTGGTTGGCGATGCCACCCTGGCCACCGGCGTTGTGGTGGGCACCTTCCTTGCGGCCATGGGTCTCGGTGCCTGGCTGAGTCAGTTCCT
>DASCPR010000394.1:0-1829 GCA_036012625.1 Prochlorococcaceae cyanobacterium Fu_MAG_50 | reverse complement strand
ACCCATCTACGGCGTAACCCAGTTCCGCCAACTGAGCAGGTTTACTCCGCCAATCGGGCACCACCTTCACAAACAGCTCGAGGTAGACCGGTCCATCAATCAAGGTCTGCATCTGCAGGCGGGCACCCTGGCCGATGGTCCTGAGCATCGAGCCGCCCTTGCCGATCAGGATCCCCTTCTGGCTCTTGCGTTCCACCAGCACCGTCGCCAACACCGCTGTGCGCCCACGATCCTTGCCCTTGCCGCCTTTGGCGGGGGGCATCTCCTCAATCCGTTCGATGCTCACGGCCACGCTATGGGGCACTTCTTCCCTGGTGTGCAGCAAGACCTGCTCACGGATCAGTTCCGCCAACAGCACCCGTTCGGGCTGGTCGCAGACCATCTCCGCTGGATAGAGCTGTGGCCCCACGGGCAACCGCTGACTGATCACCTCCACCAACTCCTGGCAGCCTTCTCCCTGCAGGGCACTGCAGCCGTGAAGGGGCCAGTCACAATCCCCGAGCAGCTCTTGATAGGCCTGTTGCGCCCCTTGGCGCTGTTCCTGCCCGAGCTTGTCCCATTTGTTCAGCACCACCAGCACCGGCAGGCGCTGCTGACGCAGCAGTTCAACAATGAAGGCATCGCCGCGGCCGGGGCGCTCGCAGGCCTCAAACAGCAAAAGCACCAGATCCACCTCTCCAATCGCAGCCCGGGCGCTCTGCACCAGACGTTCACCAAGCAGGTGATGGGGCTTATGAATCCCCGGGGTATCGACGAGAATCATCTGGGCCTGCGGGGTTGTGAGAATTGCCCGCAGACGATTGCGCGTTGTCTGCGCCACTGGCGAGGTGATCGCCACTTTTTCACCAACCAGCTGATTCACCAGGGTCGACTTGCCCACATTCGGCCTGCCGATCAAAGCGACGAAACCAGAGCGATAGTCGGCAGGGAGAGATTCCATGGCCGGCAACTTCGGATTGCTGTTCATCCCTCTAAATTGCTTCCGTTTTCAGCACTCGCTAATGCAGCACTTGGATCATCACTGAGAGCAAGGTCACTGAGATCAACAGCAAGGAAATCCTGGCTTTGAAAGAAGACAGACTTCATCGTTGATTCCAAATGCAATCCCGCGACCCGTTGCAATCCCTCGACAAGGTGCTCAACGTCGAGATCAAGCCGGTGTTCTCCATGGCCTCTGTCATGACCTCCTCTGTAATGACCTCTGTCATGGCTGCGCAGATGAAGCTGAGCAGATGACTGAGCAGATGAAAGGGATCTCCAGGGATAGTGAAGCCACGGGCCTGTTCAGGGCGCCACCCGGCCAGGGTGACCTGGGATTACTCATCGACAAATTCCTTTTATGGACCCATAGCCTGATGGCAAGCATGCCTGACGGCCATGAGCATTCCAGCTCCAAGTTTTGAACAGGCCATGGAGATCACAGCGCAGTGGCTGAATCTCTGGGATGCCGGAGAACTCAGTGATGAAGTGCTGGCTGATCGGATTGGTGAACTCGTGGCCAGTCGTGATGGCGCCCGGGGCTTTTTTGTGATCACGCTCGCGGGGGAAGGCCCCCTCCTCGATCGACTGCCGGATCCCCTGGTGATCAAACTGCGAGCTGAGGGTGCATCCGTTGTTGACCTCACCGTCCGCAATCTGGCAATGAGCACAGCGATGGCGGTGGAGCATCAACGCCGCCAGGACGAGCCGCAGCAAGCAGGCTCGGAACGGGTCTCGGCCCGCTGCACGGAACTGCTGCGGCTGCTTGATCCTGAACTTGTCAAGGTGCGTCTGGAGCAGTTGCTGGCAGCCGCATCCAGCCATCAAGGTGAAGACGTTGCATTCCTGGA
>DASCPR010000393.1:0-1737 GCA_036012625.1 Prochlorococcaceae cyanobacterium Fu_MAG_50 | reverse complement strand
ATCCTCGAGTTCCTGACGCTCTAAGGCACTGAGTTCGGCTGGGAAAGCGCCGGTAGGGGGTAAGACAGGCATCGATGAAACAGTCTCAACTTGGCTTGGGAGCAAAGGCTCCGTTGGTTTAAGCCTCGCTGCTGAGCCCAGCTCTTGGCATCCCCCATTCGGGGGATTGAGACGCCGCTGCAGCTGCAAAGCGGAGTGAGTCGGGCACCGTTATTGCCAGCTCCTTCAAGTCTTGATCATTTTTGGCGGCTTTGACAAGGGGCAAATCTTCCCTTTTTTGCCGGCAGTCGGTCTGCACGGCCTAGCGCACAGGATCTGCCCCACGTCCTCTTCCATCGAAGGGCCATCGCGTCAATGGCCATCGAGGTTGCGGATGCTGAGAGGAGAGTGGCCAACAGGGGTGCGCCGCCTTGCTCAGCCTGCATGGCTGTCATCGCTGGCACTTCTGTCATGGCTGGAACCGCTGTCATTGCTGTCAACGCCAGTGATGGGTATTGGACGATCTGTTTTGTTGTCGCCCCTGATCCATGCCCGGGCTTTCATGACCTGCTGCCTCGAACTGATCACCGCTGCGGGGGCAGGCGAGGGGACTGTCTGATTAACGTTGACCACCGATTGGTTGCGATGACCATTCCCTTCGCTGAACCCGAGCCGTCGGACGCCCTGCTCAACAAGTCTGTGTCGTCGACCCGTCTGCGGGCCTGGCTGAACACCCGGCTGCGCCAGCTCGCCTCGGCACAACGCATTCAGGACGCTCGAGCGCTTCGCAGTGAATTCTCGATCGAGTGATCGAACCAGGAAGCCACCGCGGTGAACACACCTGGCTGCCGGCAGAACCGCAGCCGCTGCCAGCTTGATTCGACTCAAAACCAGAGGTCCCTGGATTTGGAGGGATTCGAGAGGGCTGCATGGGTCCATGAACACGCAAGCGCTGGCGGTTGCCTCAGGGGAGGGCCAGGCCCAGGCCAGGGCCAGGGGAGGCGCCTGTGCAGCTCAGGGCGTGGCGATGGCGATTCAGTAGGCGGAGATCGCCAAGACCATCGCTGAGATCTGGGGGGCAGCGATGCTGCTGGTGGGTCAGGGCAACTGGATGCTGTTCAAAAGGTTTCAGCTCACCAGGTTTCAGCTCACAAGGTTTCAGCTCACAAGGTTTCAGCTCACCAGTGACCTGGGCACCCAGATCGCTGCGCTGCGATCGCCGAGCCCGCTGCTCCGCCCCGCCAGATGTTCGATTCCCATCCAGGCGCAGACCAGCGCGTCGAGCATGTCTTCGATTGGCTTGAGTGAGGCCAGGGTCTTCACCGCGTCGGCTTCGGGGATGAATAGCGGGATGCCTGAGATGTGCTGCTCAAGGCCGGCCCTGATCGCCTCAAATTCATGCAGGAGCCGCGTGATCCGCTCTGCAGCGCTGAGTTGCTCGGCCTTCCAGTACTTCAGGGATCGGCTCACCTTGTAGGGAACGCGGTAATCCCGTTTGAGCAGGGCCAGCAGAGCGACATGGGGGTAGACCTCGATCAGCGCGGGGAGGCTCTGATCGCCGTCGCTTGTGTGCAGGCTGCAGTTCAGGCTTTCCAGTTCGCTGCGAAGCTGGTCGGCAATGGCACCGGGCCGTTCAGCTGATGGGCTGTGCACAGCGCAACCCTGCCTGCCGAAGCGGCTGGAGATGGCGTTATCCGCAGACCGTCTGCTCGTGATTGGCGTCGTTGCCAGCGGCATGTCGACCGATACGCAGCTCAC
>DASCPR010000392.1:0-1584 GCA_036012625.1 Prochlorococcaceae cyanobacterium Fu_MAG_50 | reverse complement strand
TGGATCGTGCCCGCCATCAGGTTGAGGAGGCTGGCGTTGCCTGTGAAGTTGTCGAACGGCAGGGCAACCCGGCCTTTGTGATCTGCGATGTGGCGGATGAGATGAATGTGGATGTGATTGTGATGGGAACCCGGGGGGTGAACCTGGAAGCTGACTCGGAGAGCACGGCGTCCCGTGTGATTCAGCTGGCTCCCTGTCCGGTGCTTGTGGTGCCGTGAGTGCTCCGCTGATTCAGTGGTATCCGGGGCATATCGCCAAGGCGGAACAGCAGCTCAGCAGAAACCTCGACAAGGTTGATCTGGTGATCGAGATCCGGGATGCGCGGATTCCTCTGGCTACCGGTCACCCCCATCTGCAGCGTTGGATTCAGGGCAAACAGCATCTTTTGGTGATCAACCGTCGCGACATGGTCAGCGCTGCTGCTCGCCGGCTCTGGGATGGCTGGTTTCGCCAGCAGGATCAGACCCCCTGGTGGTGTGACGCCAGGGCTGGCACCGGTGTAAAGCAGGTGCAGCAGGCAGCCATCCGCGCCGGAGAACAGCTCAATCAAAGGCGGCGGTTGCGTGGCATGCGGCCCCGACCGGTGCGAGCCCTCACCCTCGGGTTTCCGAACGTGGGTAAGTCAGCCTTGATCAACCGCTTGGTGCGTCAGAAGGTGGTGCAGAGTGCCCGCCGTGCCGGGGTCACCCGCACCCTGCGCTGGGTGCGCCTGGGGCAGGATCTGGATCTCCTCGATGCGCCTGGGGTTCTGCCATCCCGACTTGATGACCAGCAGGCGGCGCTCCACCTTGCTCTCTGCGATGACATCGGCCAGGCCGCCTACGACACTGAAATCGTGGCCCAGGCCTTTCTGCAGAGACTTCGTGCAGCAAGCGGTATGGCTGCCGCCGGGGTGGACTTGACCGTTCTCGAGAAGCGCTATGGAGTTGTGCATGGGGACCAGCAGCCAGATGCGGCGGCGACATGGTTGGTGGCTGCCGCTACTCGACATACCTCTGGGGACACGGCTCGCATGGCTCAGCGCCTGCTGGATGATTTTCGGCGTGGCCTGCTGGGGACCATTGCCCTGGAACTGCCATGAGTGCAGTGGCTGAGCCATGATCACGTCCGATGAACAGCTGGCGGGCTTTGCTGAGGGGGAGGGGGAGCTGCTGACCCTGCATTACCCCAGGCCGCTGCCGATGCGTCTGGATCGCTGGCTGGTGAGCCAGCGCCCGGAGCAGAGCCGGGCCCGCATCCAGAAGTTCATCGAGGCTGGTTACGTACGGGTGAACGGCAGTGTCGGTCGTGCCAAGACGCCACTGCGGACTGGGGATGAGGTGCAGCTGTGGATGCCGCCGCCGGAACCGTTGCCCTATCTGCAGCCCGAGGAGATGGCTCTTGATGTGTTGTTTGAAGACGAGCACCTGATCGTGATCAATAAGCCGGCGGGCCTCACGGTGCATCCGGCCCCTGGCAATCGCGATGGCACCCTTGTCAACGGCCTGCTGCATCACTGCAAGGATCTGCCTGGAATCAGCGGCAAGCTCAGGCCAGGCATTGTGCATCGCCTGGATAAGGACACCACCGGTTGCATTGTGATTG
>DASCPR010000391.1:0-7857 GCA_036012625.1 Prochlorococcaceae cyanobacterium Fu_MAG_50 | reverse complement strand
CTCAAACTGCTGCATTTTCATATCGGCAGCCAGATCAATGACATCGCCGTGCTCAAGGATGCGCTGCAGGAAGCTGGCCAGATCTATGTGGAACTGCGCAAGCTCGGTGCTCCCATGGGATACCTGGATGTGGGCGGTGGTCTTGGAATTGATTACGACGGTAGTCGTACAGCGACAACAGCTTCCACCAACTATTCCCTGCAGAACTACGCCAACGATGTTGTTGCAACAGTTCGGGAGTGCTGTGAACCCAATGGCATTGCCGTGCCCACATTGGTGAGTGAGAGTGGCCGTGCGATTGCCAGTCACTTCTCCGTCCTGGTTTTCGATGTTCTCGGCACCGAAACATCACCAGGAGATCTGCCGGAGGCTGTTGACAGTGAACCGCTCACGGTTCGCAACCTGCGAGAGACATTGGCCTGCATCACTCGATCTGCTGGGAGAGCTGAAAGGGATACATCAACGCTGCAGGAAGCCTGGAATGATGCGATCAAATTCAGAGATGATGCCCTGGCGGCCTTTCGGCTTGGCTACATGAGCCTGCCGGAACGGGCCATTGCTGAGCAATTGACCAGACGCTGCGCTCAGGCGATCACGCAGCAACTGCGCCGATCAGAAACCATTCCAGATGATCTCAGGGCACTCAGGGCTGCCCAGGCCAGCACCTACTACATCAACCTTTCAGTGTTCCGCTCAGCCCCGGACACCTGGGCCATCGAACAGCTGTTCCCATTGATGCCGATTCACCGATTGAATGAAGAACCCACCCAGCTGGGACATTTCGCAGACCTGACCTGTGATTCAGATGGGAAACTTGCAAACTTCGTCGGTGAAGGCCAGGCCAAGCCCCTGCTTGAACTTCACCAGCTTGTGGACGGAGAGCCCTACCTGATCGGCATGTTTCTCGCTGGGGCCTATCAGGAAGTGATGGGCAACCTGCACAATCTCTTCGGCAGCACCAACGCCGTTCACATCAGGCTCTCCCCTGGTGGTGGCTATCAAGTGGATCATGTTGTCAGAGGCAACACCAATTCCGAAGTGCTTGAAGCGATGGAACATGATCCGGAATTGATTCTGGAAAGGCTTCGCATCGCCAGCGAAGTGGCCATTCAACGGGGCGAACTCAAGATCAGTGATGCACGTCGACTGATGGATCATCTGGAAAACAGCCTGCGACAGACCACATACCTGCAGAGCTGATCAGAGCGTCCTCCTGACAGACAAACCCGCAGACATCACAATCCCTCTCTACACCTACCAGGCACAATCAACTTGAGGAATCTGCAGGCATCAAGCCACGCTTGACCAACGGTTGGATATCGATCAAACGGATACATCCATCTATCTCTTCAACAACGGAGCGGCTGCGCAATTTGCTCAGGGTGCGGGATGTTGTTTCTCTGACCAGACCGGCAATCAGCCCAAGCTCCCGCTTGGCCAATGCAGGAATCAACGCTGTTGGGTCAGCAGAGAAGGAGCTTTTGCGAGCCAGATAGGCCAGAGCACTCAACATTCGCGTCGTGGCATCACTGCTCTGAATGGCAAATCTTTGATTGAGATCCCGGAGACGGGAGGCTTCAAGCTGTGCCAAGGCCAAGGCAAAACCGGCATCCTTCCTCAGCAGTGCTGCAAACGGTGCTGCACGCAATTTCAACAGCTTGACCGCCGTGAGCGCCACGACATCGGCGGAACGTGGCGCATCATCGAGGGCGGCCATCTCTCCGAAAAGATCGCCTTCTCCCAACACAGACATCACCACTTCATTGCCGTCCGCCGTGTAACAACGAACCTTCGCCATCCCCGAACAGAGGAGAAAAACAGACCCTCCCCAGTCCTGCTCCATCACGAAAACCTGTTCTGCAGCATGACTGGACTCAAGGTGACGATCCAGGAGAAGTTCACACTGCTCAGTTGTGAGCCCAGCAAACAGAGGCATGGCTTGCAATTGATCAGCGTTAAAAGCAGCCATGGCTGAGAAGGAGCAGCGTCGTCACCTCTGTCAGCTTGCAGGAGGCCGACAGATCACGCCACTGGATCCAAGCCAACAGCAGGCCGGGATCCAGTCAGACCGATCAACTCAACAAGGTCAAAAGCTCAGCTTTCGCCGTACTCAGCGCCCCATCAAGGGCAGCACCATCTCGGCCCCCCGCCTGGGCAAGATTGGGACGACCGCCGCCGCCGCCGCCACAGAGTTTGGCCAACCCACCAATGAATTTGCCGGCCAGCTGACCAGCGTCAATCACCGCCTTGCCAAAGGCTGCCACAAGAATCACCTTGCCCTGATCGCCTGGATCAGGCAGCCCTCCCAGCACCACAGCGGCACCATCACCGAGCTGATTGGCCAGTCCTTGGGCAGCACTCTGTAAACCGGGGCCATCAACGCCATCAAGGCGCGCCGTCAGCAACTGAAACTCACCGATCGATTCCGCCTGAGCAGCCAGAGCTGCTGATTTGGCGAGAGCCAACTCCGAGCGCGACGCCAGTAGAGCCTTGTTCAAGGCCTTGAGCTCATCCTGAAGCGCGCCGACGCGCTCCACGATCTCAGCGGGCTGAGCCTTGAAGCGTTCACCCAGCTGCCTCACCACAGCATCCCGTTCATTGAGATAGGCAAGCACCCCAGGACCTGCCACAGCCTCAATCCTGCGGATACCAGCAGCCACACCGGTTTCACTGACGATCTTGAACAAGCCAATCTCAGCCGTGTTGGTCACATGGGTGCCTCCACACAGCTCCATCGAGACCCCGGGAACATCCACAACCCTCACCAGATCGGCGTATTTCTCCCCGAACATCGCCACGGCACCAGCCTTGCGAGCCTTTTCAATCGCCATTTCCTGCACCTCAAGGGTGTGTGCCTCGGCGATCCAGCCATTGATCAGCCCCTCAACCTGGTCAAGCTCTGCAACCGTTAATGCCCTGGAGCAGTGGAAGTCAAAGCGCAGACGATCGAAATCCACCAGCGATCCCGCCTGGCTGATGCCAGGATCCACCACCTGCTTGAGGGCTGCCTGGAGCAGATGGGTGGCGGTGTGATTGGCCTGGGCTCTGCGCCGGCAGGCGCGATCCACCTGAGCCTTGACCAGATCACCGACGCTCAGATGGCCACGTTCCATGCAGCCGGTATGAACGAAGACATGGCGGCTTCTGCTCACAGCATCGATCACCACGATCACTCCATCCCCAGCTGAGCCCTCTCCAAACAACACACCACGGTCTCCAACCTGCCCACCGCCTTCGCCATAGAAGGGGGTGCTATCGAGAACGATCTGAACCTTGTCACCGGCAACAGCTTGCTCAGCAGGCTCACCGTTGACAACCAAAGCCTGCACACAACTGGAATGCTCAAGGGCTTCATAGCCTCTGAAGCTGGTGGCCTTGAGCTCCGCAACAATCTGCTCGATGGCACCCTGGAGGGTGAGATCAATGCTCACTGCCGCGGCCTTGGCCCGCTGGCGCTGCTGTTCCATCGCCAGTTCAAATCCCTCCAGGTCGACGGCAAGCCCATGCTCAGAGGCAATTTCCTCGGTGAGTTCCAGCGGGAAGCCATAGGTGTCATACAGCTCAAAAGCCTGAGCTCCCGAGATCTGCTTCGGGTTACTGGCCAAGACATCAGCCAAGAGCTTTTCGCCCCGTTCAAGGGTTTCCAGAAAGCGAGCTTCCTCGCGCTGCAGCTCCGCAAGAATCAGATCCCGGCGTTCGCTCACCTGCGGATAGGCCGATGCCAGAAGGCGGATCGCGGCCTCACCCATCGCCGGCAGAAATGACTTATCAATGCCGATCAGCCGTCCATGGCGCACCACTCGCCGGAGCAGTCGGCGCAGGATATAACCACGGCCAAGATTGCTTGCAGTAACTCCATCGCAGATCAACTGGGTGATCGCCCGGCTGTGATCACCGACAACCTTCAGAGACGTTTTTGTCTTTTCATCGACCTCTTGATAGTCAATCCCGGCCAATGCAGCCGCTGTTTCGATCAACGGGTAAATGAGATCGGTTTCATAATTATTGGGAACGCCCTGCAGGATCTGAGCCATCCGCTCCAGACCCATGCCGGTGTCGATATTGCGATTCTCAAGTGGTGTGAGTACACCCTGGGCATCCCGGTTGAACTGCATGAACACCAGGTTGTAGAACTCGATGAAGCGGCTGTCGTCCTCCAGGTCAAGGCCTTCATCACCAAGCTCAGGCTTGAAGTCGTAGTAGATCTCCGAGCAGGGACCACAGGGACCTGTGGGACCAGAAGCCCAGAAATTATCGGCCTCATCCATCCTGATGATCCGCTTCGGATGGACGCCCACCAGATCCCGCCAGATCGCCTCGGCCTCATCGTCCTCACGAAAAACACTCACCACCAGATTTCCTGGAGACAAGCCAAACAGATCCGTGCTCAACTCCCAGGCCCACTGAATCGCCTGTTCCTTGAAATAATCTCCGAACGAAAAGTTGCCGAGCATTTCAAAAAACGTGTGGTGCCGCGCCGTGCGGCCGACATTTTCAATGTCATTGGTACGAATGCACTTCTGACTGCTGGTGGCACGGGCTGATGGTCGTTCCACCTGCCCGAGGAAGACAGGCTTGAACGGCAGCATGCCTGCGATGGTGAGCAGCACCGTCGGATCCTCAGGAATCAACGAGGCGCTGGGAATCACCTGATGGCCGCGCTCAGCGTAGAAATCAAGGAACGCCTTGCGAATCTCTTCACCGGTGCAAGGCCTCGATGCTCTGGAAGGCGACGATCGTGCAGCGGCCATGGTTGAGTCAGGAATGGAGGGCAGGTCCACCAGCCATGATCGCTCCTGAACTGCTGGTGAACTGAGCGAAACGGCGATCCAGTGGCCCAGACCAGCGGCCTGGCCAGGCTTGGTTCAGCAAGTCTGAAAAGCCCGAATGGATCAAAACATATCTGGTCTCCGCCCAGGGGGATGGCTTTAGGGGCTGCAAAGCAGACCGTTCTGCTGCATGGATATGAACTTTTGCAGCTTCTCGCCCACGCCTGCTGCTGATCAGCTGAGCCGATGGGAGCCCAGAGCCGAGGCCAGCACCACAGGAGCCGCTGCAGCAAAAGATTGAAAGCAGCCAACAAGCAAACAGATCAAGGAAAGCATCAGCCTCTTGTTCAGATATCGAAAACTTCGCGTCATCCTTGCTGATCAACAGGGGTTTTTGGCAATCTTTCTGACCATCACTGAGAGAATGGAATGATCGAAGTCTCTTCCTTAATCTCAACCACAATTGGCTTCCTTGTGCTTCTGG
Source organism: Prochlorococcaceae cyanobacterium Fu_MAG_50 (assembly GCA_036012625.1). GTDB lineage: Bacteria > Cyanobacteriota > Cyanobacteriia > PCC-6307 > Cyanobiaceae > DASCPR01. The sequence goes on along the minus strand of DASCPR010000391.1, from coordinate 2,604 downwards.
CAGGCAAGCGGCTCAACGGCCAATATGCATTTCTGCAGAAACTTTCCATCCCCGAACCAGTGACAGGTGGCCTCCTGGCCGCCTTGATCCTTTCAGCCATCCACAGCCTCTTACAAGTAGGCATTAACTTCGACCTGGAGGCACGAGATTTTTTGCTTGTTTATTTCTTTACCATTATTGGTATCAATGCAAGTTTTTCGGATCTTTGCAAAGGCGGACGTTCCGTTCTCATTCTTGTGGGGCTGCTATTTGTCTTCATGCTTGCTCAAAATATCCTTGGAATCAGCATGGCCAGCGCCTTGGAACTTCCGCAATCGACTGGACTCCTGGCTGGCACAGTTTCACTGATAGGAGGCCATGGCGAGACGATTGCCTGGGCTTCAACATTTGTGGAGCGCTTTGAGATTGCCAACGCCATGGAGATCGGCCTAGCCACCTCCACCCTTGGCCTGATCATCGCAAGTGGAGGCCCAATCCCAGAAGCTTCATTATCATCCCTCTGGTTTCAGCATTCTTCCTGGAATTAGCGAGTTCAGCGATCATGATCACCAGCTTCATCTCAACACTCTAAACCGCAAAGAATCACTGGAAATCGAGGAACTCTCCAGACAAGGAAACTAATAAACAAGAACCTACAGAATCACACTGAGACATCACACCCAAGCAGGATGATGGATCAGGGAGCTGCGGACTGACCGACTCCTGACCACTGAGATCACCCCTGGAACTTGCGTTTGTCTTGTGCTGATGGACCTCCTGTAGCAATCTGTGGCCTCGGGAACGATGCCCTGGCATCATTGTTGCTGGGACTCCTGCAGGATTGGTTGCCGTTGATCGGCAGCGGACCCCTGCTCCATGGATCCCAACGAATCCTGTCTGCGTCGCGGCCATGAGCCTGCTGCACGCCACCTGGCTTCCCGCCATTCGAACTCCGACCAGCTCAGGTCGTGCTGCACTGCTGGTATGGGCTGACACCTGGCGCGTCGCCACACCGGCAGGCCCCAGCAGCACGCCAGCCCTACATCCGTTCACCCTCAGCCCAGACGATCTCAGAGCCTGGTTGAGCGAACATGATCTCCTACCCGACGGGATCATCGACGCCACCGCCTGCCTGACCCTGCCAAGCAGAGCGGTGAAACCAAGAAAGAAATCGAGCACTGCAGCAGAGACTGACGAGGCCAAAGCCGAAGAACCGGTCTGGACAGGCCTGCCTCTGCAATCCGGCGAACCGATTCCCAAGCAAACCCAGTGGTGGCCTTGGCAGGTGCAGGGGCTTGCGGTGGAACCCGCTGCCGCCACAACCTGGCTCTCCAAACTGCCCCTCTCAGGCAACCATCCCGATCTGGCCGACGAACTGCGTTGGTGGAGTCATCTGCAGCGATGGGCTCTCAGCCTGGTGGCACGGGGCCGCTGGTTACCCCAGGTGGAACTGAGCAAAGGCGAGGGCTATCCCCAGCGAGCCCGCTGGGTGCCGCTGCTCAACCGTGAGGATGATCGCCGCCGCCTTGAGGATCTGGCGGCCAGCCTGCCCCTGGTGGCCACCTGCGCCCTGCCATGGCGAGAACCAACCGGCATCCGCAGCAATCGCATCACCAGGCTTCGACCTGAGGCCATGCGGGCCGCCAATCCTGTGGCCTGCTGCCGTCCAAGGAGCGGGCGCCTGCGGGTCGCAACCCTGCTTGAAGATCTGGTCGACGCCCAGCTGCGCATGGGATATGAACCCAGTGCCCAGGGACTGGATCCCCTGCTGGCGGCCTGGCAGGAGGCGCTTGGATCGGAGACAGGCATCATCACCCTTGCCGATGAAGAGGCCGAACGCCTGGCCACGGCAAGCCATCACTGGCGCGAAGGTGTGGCCGGCAACGTGGCTCCGGCAAGGACCTGTCTTGAGCTGTTCACGCCAGAAGACGGAGAAGATCTCTGGGAGATGCGTTTCTGCCTTCAGGCTGAAGCCGACCCAACCCTGAAAGTGCCTGCAGCAGCTGCCTGGGCTTCAGGAGCCCAGACCTTGCAGCTTGGCGAGATCAGGGTGGAGCATCCCAGTGAAGTGCTGCTTGAAGGTCTGGGCCGCGCCCTGACGGTGTTTGCACCGATTGAACGTGGACTCGACAGCGCCACCCCTGAAACGATGCAGCTCACCCCTGCGGAAGCTTTCGTGCTGGTGCGCACCGCTGCTCGCCAGCTTCGCGATATTGGCGTTGGCGTGGCCCTGCCAGCCAGCCTGTCCGGAGGACTGGCCAGCCGTCTCGGCCTGGCGATCAAGGCGGACCTCTCGGCCAAGTCCAGAGGCTTCACCCTGGGGGAAACCCTTGACTGGAGCTGGGAACTGATGATTGGCGGTGTCACCCTGACGCTGCGGGAACTCGAGCGCTTGGCTGGCAAACGCAGCCCTCTGGTTCGGCATAAGGGGGCTTGGATTGAATTGCGCCCCAATGATCTGAAGAACGCAGAGCGGTTCTGCAGCGCCAATCCGGACATGAGCCTGGATGATGCGCTGCGACTGACGGCGACGGAAGGAGACACCCTGATGCGCCTGCCGGTGCATCAGTTCGAAGCCGGCCCGAGGCTGCAAACGGTGCTGGAGCAATACCACCAGCAGAAAGC
>DASCPR010000390.1:0-2771 GCA_036012625.1 Prochlorococcaceae cyanobacterium Fu_MAG_50 | reverse complement strand
GCACCTGCTGCATCGTCTCCACCGTGATAATCCCCGTGGGAATGGCAATGATCCCAAAACCCAGCAGCATCACCACAGCAGCCAGCAATTGTCCGAGCACCGTCTGGGGAACGATGTCGCCGTAGCCCACGGTTGTCATCGTGACGATCGCCCCGATCAGGCAAACAACGGCCCGCGATCACCAGGTAACAGGCACCGATAAGCCACACCGCAATGCCTATGGCTGTGAAGGAAAACAGCTCAAAGGAGCCATAGCCAAGCCGGGTGACCAGGTCACTGGCGATCAAGCTGGTGGAGGTGCCAATCAGGGTGATCGTGCCGCCGATCAAGGGTGGCAAACGAAAGCGGCATCAACACCCGCGAAGGTCTGATCCCGCGGCGCTGACACCAGCCCTGCACCACCGGCAACTGGCTGGGATTTCGGATCCGCGGCGATGCCAGCAGTTCCCGCAAGCGATCCAAAGCACCGCTATGCAGCAAGCCACTGGAGAGCACAAACAAACCCACCAAGGTGATTAGGGCAGGGCTGCCAAAGCCAGCCAAGGCCTCATTGGGAGTGAGCACCCCTGTGGCCATTAGCAGACCTGCGGCCAACAAGGCCACCAGATCAGGTGCTAGCCAACCGCCGATGAAGCAAGCGATCGCCAACCCCAATAGAAGCAACGTAACCAGGGCGCTCAAGACAGCCTCACTGGGATCAGCAACACATATGAGTCTTAAGCATCGGACATTGAACTGCTGGCAGCAGAAACGGGACCGGGGTGCTCAAAACGATAAGAGAGCCATCAGATCGAGAAGAGCAAGCGGTTGATTCATGGTCAACGCTTTTGGTAAGGCCTTTCTGACCAGATGCTTACTTCTTAGTGTGTATTAGATGCATTGGCTTCCATGGCAGACGCTGATGTGCGCTGGCTGCAGCGTTTAGAGAATTACGAGCGGGCACTTGCCACTCTTGAACGGGCGCTGACTCTTGCTACAAGCCGCCCACTCAGCGAGCTCGAGCAACAAGGATTGATCCACGCGTTTGAGTTCACCCATGAACTCAGCTGGCTTCTACTCAAAGATTTTCTGGTGGATCAAGGCGCCAGTGGCATCAGCGGCTCCCGAGATGCTGTGCGGGAAGCCGTGGTGAGGGATCTCATAGCCGCGGGCACGGAAGCCACGTGGATGGCGATGATCCGCAGCCACAACCTCACAAGCCACACTTACAACCCAGCCCTTGCAGAAGAAATCGCGCAACTGATCGCCAACCAATACGGAAAAGAATTAAGGGGGCTGCAGAAGGAGCTGCGCCGGCGGGCCGAGCAAAACCCATGTTCCCAGGCATTCCGAGAGCTGATGGCGAACGACTACTCGAGCTGATCCGTTCCCATCGAAGTGTGAAACAAATAGTGCTCTATGGCTCGCGAGCGCTGGGGCGTCAGCGTGCGGGATCAGATATCGACATCTGCCTCGTGGCGCCATCCATGGATCTCAAAGAGCTGCGCGAACTTGGAGCAGCTCTCGATGACCTTCTGTTGCCATGGAAAATCGATCTACAGCTGCGGCACTTGATTGTCCATGAAGGCCTGCTGACCCATTTGGAGCGGGCCGGCCAGTTGCTCTGGGAACGCTCTGAGTGCGAAAAGAAGCCTCAACAGGCTTCTTAGCTCAGCTCTCCCAAAAACATTGACCGCTAGTGCAGCAGGATTGAGAGACTTGATCGCCTGATCAACTCAGTTTCGAGATGAGTTCAACATCTGCAAGGCCTTTGAAATCAGCATCCATGCTGTAGAGCCGTGCCTTGTTTTGCCTCGCAGTCGTCAAGATGATGCTGTCTGCCATGGGCAGGCGTAGAGCATGGCTGAGCTGCGCAGCAGCAATGGCCACTGAGGCATCAAGATCAACGATTTTGCCGCGTTGCATCACGGCTATCGCCTGGATGGCCTGCGCCTCGCTGTGTTCACGGAGGATCCACTTGAACACTTCAAGGATTGTGACCGAGGGCACGATCAGAGAGCTTTCGTCTTGAAGAACTTCAAGAAAACGCTCTGCCTGAGGTCCATTCGTCAACACCTCAATCCAACCAGAGGAATCCACAACCTGGAAGGTTGACCTCACAAGCGATCGTCCTCTCTCTGAAACGTGTTTTCACCCTCGAGAAAACCGCGCAACGATGAAACAGGCCGACTAGGCACCAACTCAATCCTTCCAGGCAGGGCGATCACCTGCAATACCTGTCCTGGCTTGAGATCAAATTGCTCACGGACCCGCTTAGGAATGACAACTTGATATTTCGGGGAAACGGTAGAGACATCCATGCGCAAATCGTACTACTTATGCGTGATCGATCAACGGATGGCGCTACGAGAAAAGACACCTGGCCATGCGCTGGGACTTAACAGCAAGCAGATCAACATCCGTGATCTGACCGTGAGCGAGAAGTGCATCTTCCACAAAAACGCCAGTGGCATCCCAAAGCACACCTGCAGATGATCACCACCACATCAACGGAGGCGACAGGAACGAATAACGAGGACAGCCGTGCCTTCGTTTGAGCAAGGCCAATCGATGGCATGCCTAGATGACCAGTTCGTTATTTCGACCGAGTCCAGAGGCAGCGCCCTACCCGTTGCTATTACGCGATCCTGCTCTGCTCGACTTCGATCCTCTGCTGCTGCATTCTCTGCTCATACTCGATCTCTCTCAGCTCACAGGCTGCGAGCAGATCGCGACTGCCATGCAGGTAGAACGCGAGCAATTAAAACGAGAGAGGAGCGTGGTTCAGAAAA
>DASCPR010000389.1:0-2489 GCA_036012625.1 Prochlorococcaceae cyanobacterium Fu_MAG_50 | reverse complement strand
GCTCGCCCAACAAAACCGGGAGAACCACCCCAACGGCCTGCCTCCAAGCCTGAATTGGTTGGACGACCGCAACCCAAGCGCCCCACCAGCGCCGAAGGTCGATCTGACGGGCAACGAACGGGTGTGAATCCTCGCCCGGCCCCCAGCCCCAAACGCGCTGGCCCTCCTCAGCGACCAGGCGCTCCAACGCGTCCAGGGCAGAGCCGCCCCGCCGGATCAGCGCAACGTCCAAGCTCACCTCAACGTCCAGGAGCGCCCACTCGCCCAGGTCAGAGCCGCCCCGCCGGCAATACGGTCGAACTTGTCGGCAAGCCAATACGCCGGGACCGCTCCGGAAGTGGACCTGCCGGCAGAGAAGGCGGCAACCGCCCGGGAGCGCCCACTCGCCCAGGGATGCCTTCAGGCATGCGCAAGCCGGTTGCCCCTGGCGAACTGATGCAGCTGCAGAAGCCCACAGGCCGTCCCGGAGCACCCCCCCCCCGCCGCCCTGATGGCACCACGACAGCTTCACCCCGTGGTGACGCGCCTCAGGCCACACCTCCCACGGCTCGCCCAGCGACTCCACCATCGGCACCCAAAAGGCCTGGCTTCAGACCGGGGCCCGGCGCATCGACCGGACCGAGAAGGACCGGCCGACCAGACTGGGATGACAGTGCAAAGCTCGAGGCTCTGCGCAGCAGATCACCTCAGAAGCAACGCCAGAAGGTCCACATCATCGGTGAAAACGATGATGCGCTGACAGCAGAAACAGGCGGCTTTGCAGGTGAACAGCAAGCTGTGTTGCTTTCGGCCAGCCTTGCCAGGCCGGCGAAACCGAAATCTCAACACAAAACTGCTGCCAAGCCGGTCGCAGCTCTACGCAAACGCAAAAAAGAAACCACCCGTCAACGGCAACGTCGCCGCGCCATGGAGCTGCGTGCAGCCCGTGAGGCAAAGCAGGTGCGGCCGGAGATGCTCGTTGTCCCGGAGGACAACCTCACGGTTCAGGAACTCGCAGACATGCTCAGTGTTGAGAGCTCCGAAATCATCAAATCACTTTTCTTCAAGGGAATCATCGCGACTGTGACCCAGTCACTGGACCTGCCAACGATCGAGGCCGTAGCCGATGAATTCGGCGTACCAGTGCTGCAGGACGACGTTGAGGAAGCAGCCAAGAAGACCGGGGAGATGATCGAGGAGACCGATCTGAAGCACCTGATCCGCCGCCCACCTGTGGTGACCGTGATGGGACACGTGGACCATGGCAAAACAAGCCTCCTGGACGCCATCCGCAAGGCTCGGGTGGCAGCGGGCGAAGCCGGCGGCATCACGCAGCACATCGGTGCCTACCAAGTTGAGATTGAACACGCCGGCGAACCACGCAAGCTCACCTTCCTCGACACACCAGGTCACGAGGCCTTCACCGCAATGCGTGCCCGCGGCACAAGAGTGACTGACGTGGCTGTGCTCGTGGTGGCTGCCGATGACGGCGTTCGTCCCCAGACCCTTGAGGCCATCAGTCATGCCAGGGCCGCTGAAGTTCCAATCGTCGTGGCGATCAACAAGATCGACAAGGAAGGCTCCTCTGCTGATCGTGTGAAACAGGAACTGAGTGAGCAGAACCTGCTGGCCGAGGAATGGGGTGGCGAAGTGGTGATGGTGCCTGTCAGTGCCATCAAAGGAGAAAACATCGACAAGCTCCTTGAAATGATTCTGCTGGTGACCGAAGTTGAAGATCTTCAGGCCAATCCGAATCGACTGGCCAAAGGCACTGTGATCGAAGCCCACCTGGATAAGGCGAAAGGCCCTGTGGCAACTCTTCTAATCCAGAACGGCACCCTGCGAACTGGTGATGTGGTTGCTGCCGGTCCAGTGCTGGGCAAAGTTCGTGCCATGGTTGACGACGGGCGAAGTCGTCTCAAGGAAGCCGGACCATCCTTTGCAGTTGAAGCCCTCGGCTTCAATGAAGTTCCAACTGCTGGCGATGAATTCGAGGTCTACCCCGACGAGAAATCAGCTCGATCCGTGGTTGGAGATCGTGCCTCCGATGCCCGAGCGACTCGCCTCGCTCAGCAGATGGCCAGCCGCAGGGTCTCTCTCACCGCGATGTCCGGTCAGGCCAGCGAAGGCGATCTGAAGGAACTCAACCTCATCCTCAAAGCTGATGTTCAGGGCAGTGTTGAAGCCATCCTTGGCTCTCTTGAACAACTCCCTAAAGACGAAGTCCAGGTTCGTGTTCTGCTGTCAGCCCCTGGTGAGATCACCGAAACTGATGTCGATCTCGCGGCAGCCTCGGGTGCCGTGGTGGTGGGATTCAACACCTCAATGGCATCCGGTGCCAAACGAGCAGCCGATGCCACAGGTGTAGACGTTCGCGATTACGACGTGATCTACAAGCTGCTGGAGGATATCCAGCTGGCGATGGAAGGCCTGCTTGAACCGGAGCTGGTCGAGGAAGCACTTGGTGAAGCTGAAGTTCGAGCAGTCTTCAGTATCGGCAAGAGCGCAGT
>DASCPR010000388.1:0-2988 GCA_036012625.1 Prochlorococcaceae cyanobacterium Fu_MAG_50 | reverse complement strand
GCCGATCGGTCACAGCTTCACTCAACTCGAGAACAACTTGTCTGTCGTTGGGGAAGACATCAACAGTCCGCACGTTGATCAGATCACCATCGGCTTCAACACGGAAGCTGCGGGACGAAGGTTCTGTATCGCTGATGTTTCGATCAAAAATCAACGCGAGAGTCTTGCCATCAACAGTGGCACTGGCGATGCCAAGAGCGGCTGGATCCTCAAAGCTGTTATTTCTTACGTCAAAATCATTGATTGTGGGCAGGTCATTACCTGCTGGGTCTTGAATCACACCAGAGTCTTGATTGCCATTGAGATCAAAATAGCTGATGCTAACTTCGTCACCAAAGACAACATCTTCTTCCAGATTCAGTACAACGCTACCTTGAGCCCCTGGATTCACTTCTAAGATATTTTCCCTTCGGCCATTGACCTCGACCGTGAAACTTGAAGGGACTGGCAGACCTTGGGGGGCTTGGTTGATGGCTTCATTGAAGTCAAGGGTCAGTACACTACCGTCAACCTCCGCATTAATAAGTTGAGGTGCGACATCGTCTCTTGAAATATTCTCAACTTCAATATCCTTGATGGTGCCAAGATCTACGCCGCCAGAGCTCTGTATAACCCCAAAATCCTGATCACCAATAAGATCGCTATAACTTAAGCGAACGTTCTGGCCATATAGAACAGGATCTTCAAGAACCAGATAGGCTTCTCCATTCAATTCTGAGATAGAAGTTGACAATACTCGGAATGGATCGTCATTTACTGTGATCCTGAAGCGGTTAGCACTTGGCCTTAAATTATCTATAACATTGTCAAATTGAATTGTCAGAAGGTCGTCGAGCACAAAGCAAGACAAAATGCTGAGGTGAGTCTCTTCTTCGGGAGGATCTACCGGAGGATTGGGGTCAATGGCGTTGCCGAAATTGACGTCTTTGAAGTCTTGGCTATCGGCTGAAACTACGATGCTCGCCGGTGTTTCGGTCTGAAGATAGCCTTGGGGAATTTTTTCCTTGATTGCGTAAGTTCCAAAGGGCACCCCTTGAGCATCGATTTCGTAGTTGCCATCGGCATCTGTTAAGGCACTGGGCTCATCAGGATCAAGGCTGCCATTGGCGTTGAGATCAAGGAAAATCTCAACATCTTTTAGGCCTGGCTCTGTATATTGTGTGGCACCTAATGAACCACCTAATTTGCCAGATAGAACATCTTGCACTTCTTCTGGTGTTCTGAATATATAGGCATCACCATCTGAATCGATGGCATTAAGCTTTCTTCTTGCGGCGCCATCGCCAACGCCAAAGGCCTGAACGTTGTAGCCCAAGTCATCCAAGGATCTGAATTCAGACGTGCCATCCAATGATCCTGAATTCGGTTCACCATCAGAAAGGAAGATGACATTGCCTTGGTCTGAACCCCAATCTTTTAATATGGTTTCAGCTTTAGCGAGCGGATCATTGAAGTTTGTTCCACCATCGGCTTCAAGATTTTCTGCAGCAATATTGAACGAATAGCTGTTGAATGTAATGTCATCGGCTTGGCCATTGAAGTCTATGCTGGCATCATCGGCAAAAGAAACCAGAGCCAGTCTCGAGGCGCCAAAGCCTTGATCAATCAAGCTCGAAAGAAAACTTTTGGCGGCAGCTATTTCCGCATCAAGGATGCTATTTGATAGGAAGTCTTTGGTGCTGTTCTGATTGCCTACGCTAACTGATCCAAAGAATTCATTTGTAGAGCTGCCAGAACGATCAAGAATCAGTACAATATCAGGATTTTCGCCTTGAATCAGTGTCGTGCCACGAAAGCCGTTGGAATCGAGGTCATCATATTTGAAGCCATTGATTGAGATGTTCGACATAATGAGTGCAGGGAAAGCCAGTGACCTGGTGTACGTGGATGGAGACGTTTGAAAATTCTAGCAAGCTTTTTGAAATAGACCTGAAAGAAGCTCGAGCTCACAATCCCCTGAGGTCGCTCTGTCCATTGGCCGATGGCAGGGAGTGTTCACTGGCTCACCTCCTCCCGAAAAGAGGGAAAATTTGCCCCCCCCCCTAATTAGGGCAAATCGGCTATTGAAGTTCTTTTAATCCAACCAGATCGCGCGTCCAAAGCGGCTGGCGAAACTCACTCACAGGGTAAGAAAAGGAGATGGTTAGACAGACGACTTGAGCGGATTTCAATGGATTGTGATTCAATTCACTCGCTTTTTAGGCTGTTGCTCGGTGCTGACCAGGACCCGTGAGTCTTCGATGACGCCCTTCTTGCCATCGCCAGGAGTGCTCGTCGGGCCAAACGACAAGGCGCAAAGCTGCCACCCCATGGAGCTGGAAGCCGAGAGGGGATTTCGCCGTCGCCAGGACGAGCAGGTTTGGATCACCTGTTCAGTTTTGAGGTTGGTTTGCTCTTCGACCTATCGCATCACTTCGATCACGGTGCTTTCGCTCAGGGTGCCCGGCAAGCTCAGGCTGCTGCCCACCCGTCTGATGCTTGTGCCTCCCATGGCGTCGAGGAACGGTTGAACACCGCTCTGGTCGCAGCCGGATGGAGCCTCGCCGCTGACGTATTGCACCGGAATCACCCGGCGGGGATTGAGTTGCCTCACCACCATCGCCGCCTGCTTGCCGTCATAGACCTTGCTGCCACCGCCAACGCCGATGATCAAGACGTCCGGCCGGCCAAGCAGCACCCTCCCTTCTGCTGTGATCGGTGCAGCGGCACCACCGAGGTGGGCAAAATCCAGGCCTCCCTGCTGCCAGCGCCAGAGGGTGGCCTGGCCGAAGCGGCGTCCACCAAGACGGTCGTGAGGAGAGGCGAACCCTTCCAGCTTGAGGCTGCCGATTCGGTAGGAGCCTGGTTGAACAAGAAATTTGCCCGTGGCGATTCGGGCGCCTTCATCGGCCAGTTCGGAGCTGGCCAGAATCACATCGGCACTCACCCTGGGCTCGGCCAGGCCCTTGGCGCAGCCCACCGCATGGAAGGGGTTGAGCAGCACGGATT
>DASCPR010000387.1:0-9269 GCA_036012625.1 Prochlorococcaceae cyanobacterium Fu_MAG_50 | reverse complement strand
TCCTTGGGGCTGAAGGGTTTCACGACATAGTCGTCAGCTCCCAGTTCCAAGCCGGTGATCCTGTCGGCGACATCACCGAGAGCTGTCAGCATCACGATTGGAACATCTGATTCCTTGCGCAGTTCCTGGCAGACGCCGTAGCCATCCAGCTTCGGCATCATCACGTCAAGAACAACCAGGTCAGGTTCTGTATTACGGAAGATCTCCAGTGCCTCGTTGCCATCGCAGGCAGTCATCACCTGATATCCGATCATGGAGAGACGGGTGTCGAGGATCCTGCGGATACTCGCTTCGTCATCCACGACGAGGATGGTTTCCTTTGAGGAGATGGCGGCCGTCATATCGCCTGGAGTCGGCGTCAACATGGCACTAGATAAAAGGCCCATGAGGGCACTTGTTCATCCTTAGCCAACTTTCTTCACAGATCTACGTGGCTCGTAACGCTTCAACTTATGTCTGCCAGAGCTGCGGGGCTCAGACGCGTCAGTTCTTCGGTCGTTGTTCCGGTTGTGGAAGTTGGAACTCACTGGTCGAGCAAAGAGTGGCCTCAAAAGATGGCCGTGGTCGCGCCGGTATGGATCCAGCAGCGCCAGCCGTGGCCCGTCGCTCCGCCTCAATGATGGCCTTGGGGGATCAGCCCCTGGAACGTTTACCGACGGGTTACCCGGAATTTGACCGTGTGCTCGGCGGCGGTTTGGTGCCTGGATCCCTGGTGCTGGTGGGTGGTGATCCAGGTATTGGCAAGAGCACACTGCTGTTGCAGAGCGCTGCGGCCATGGCCGATCAGATCTCAGTGCTCTATGTGAGTGCTGAGGAATCTGCGCAGCAGGTGAGGTTGCGCTGGCAGCGACTCGCCGGCAGCGAAACGCCTCTGCAGCTGCTTGCCGAAACAGATCTTGAGCTTGTGCTGGAGGAGCTGGAAGCTTTTCAACCTGCGGTTGTGATCATCGACAGCATTCAGGCTCTGCATGACACGGAACTCTCCAGCGCCCCAGGTTCTGTGGCTCAGGTGCGTGAATGCGCAGCCACATTGCAGCGGTTTGCCAAACGTCAGAACACGGCGCTGCTGCTGGTGGGTCATGTGACCAAGGAGGGCCTGCTGGCAGGCCCGAAGGTGTTGGAGCATCTCGTCGATGCTGTGCTGACCTTCGAAGGAGATCGTTTTGCCAGCCATCGCTTGCTGCGGGCGGTGAAGAATCGCTTTGGCGCCACCCACGAGCTGGGGCTGTTCGAGATGCAGGGCAGAGGTCTGGCTGAGGTGGCCAATCCCAGTGAGCTGTTCCTCAGCGGGGAGAGTGCTTCCGGCGTGGCAACCATCGTGGCCTGCGAGGGAACTCGCTCTCTGCTGGTGGACCTTCAGGCGCTGGTGAGTGTCACCAGTTATGCCAGCCCGCGGCGAACGGCCACCGGGATCAGTACCAACCGTCTGCACCAGATCCTTGCTGTGATTGAGAAGCACATGGGATTGCCCCTGTCTCGTTATGACTGCTATCTGGCCGTGGCTGGGGGGCTCGAGGTTGATGAACCTGCGGCTGATCTCGGCGTCGCGGCAGCGATTGTGGCCAGTTTCCGGGATCTGATCCTGCCTGCGGGCACGGTTCTGCTTGGCGAACTGGGACTCGGTGGTCAGATCCGTCCTGTTGGTCAGCTCGAATTGCGCCTTCAGGAGGCGGTTCGGCTGGGATTCAGACGGGCCGTTGTGCCAAAGGGAAGTGGCCTGGGACCCTTGGCCGGCGAACTTGATCTGGTGTTGCTCGAGGCCGTGAGCGTCACTGAAGCTCTGGTGATGGCGCTGGGGGTGAACCCGGCGGATGACCAGTGTTGATGGTTCAGTTCAGTTCAGTTCATTTGGTTGGTTGGAGTCTGCTGAACCCAGTGGGATCAGACCTGAACCTCAACATCAATAGACGTCCACATTGCTGCGTCCCGTGGACTTCAACCAGTTTTCGATCTCCAGATAGCCTCCCGGGTTGAGTCTCACCGCCTGGGTCCAGACCTCGGCCGTGAGACTCAACCAGCGATCAGCTTCGTCCTGGTTGCCTGCTTCCTCTTCCATGCGACCACGTTTCTCGTAGATCAACCCCATGTTCTTGAGGCAGGAAGGTTGTTTGGGATTTTCTTCCAGTGCCGTCTGGTAGGTCTCAAGAGCGCGATCCTCTTCGCCGTTGCTCATGTAGATGATGGCCATGTTCTTGAGGGTCTCGCCCCGATCGATGGGGTTTTCCTCCAGCTTGAGGCTTTCCTCGTAGTTCTCAAGTGCCTCGGCATAGTCACCATCGTTCTGGGCTGACAAGCCGTCGCGGTAATAGACATAAGCGGCCTTGGACTTGGCATTGATCGGCATCATTTTCACAATCATGTCGGCCATGACGGTGAAACTTTTGTCAATGAAGTTGTCGCTGCGTTGGCTACGGGGCACGGCGGGCCTTCTGTGGTGATTGACATCCTGCCTCCATCCTGGCCTGTCCTCCCCGCTTCGGCTGCTCAGCAGTGTTGATCAGGTGAGGCTGTGGCCCAGATGGTCAGTTAGCAACTAGCTTTCGGGGAGATCTCACTGATGCGTGAGTCAATTCACACCTGCCAGTGGCATGAAGACTGTTCTGCTCGATGTTGAGGGCATGAAATGCGGCGGCTGCGTTCGCTCCGTAGAGCGCACCTTGCAGGAGCATCCAGCAGTGGCCAAAGCCAGCGTCAATCTCGTGACTCGCACGGCTTTCCTTGATCTGAAGGATCCGGATCAGCCCCTTGATTCGATTCTCGAGGCACTCGCTGCCCATGGCTTTCCGGCTCGGGAGCGGCAGCTCGCCAGCGAGGAACAAGCTCCCTCAACACTGAAGCAAGCCGGTTGGGATTGGTGGAATCAGTGGCGCCAGTTGATGGTGGCCCTGGTCTTGCTGCTTCTGTCTGTTCTCGGCCATCTGGCTGAGGGAGGCAGGCTGCAGCTGCCGATTCTGGGGACCCTGCCGTTCCACGCTTCCCTGGCCACGGTTGCTCTGCTCGGCCCTGGACGACCGATTCTTGTCAGCGGCTTAAGGGCGGCTCTGGCCTCTGCTCCAACCATGGACACTCTGGTGGGGCTGGGTGTGAGCAGTGCCTATCTCGCCAGTCTGGTGGCCTTGATCTGGCCAGCGGTGGGTTGGCCCTGTTTCTTCAATGAGCCTGTGATGCTGCTCGGCTTTGTCTTGCTGGGCAGGTTTCTGGAGGAGCGGGCGCGTTTTCGCACCGGTCGTGCTCTGCAGCAGCTCGTGCGTTTGCAGCCCGATACAGCGAGGTTGCTGTTAGCTGATGGCGTGATCCGTGAGGTGAGGGTGGGCGCACTGCGCCCCGGTGAGCAGGTTCAGTTGCTTGCGGGAGATCGCATCCCTGTGGATGGGGTTGTGCTGGAGGGCTGTTCCGCTGTTGATGTGTCCAGCCTCACCGGGGAGCCACTCCCCCTCGAGGCCAAACCAGGTACGGAGCTTTCATCGGGGAGCCTCAACCTCGAGGCGACACTTGTGCTTGAGGTGCGTCGCGTTGGCGCCGAAACGGCTCTGGCAAGGATCATCACAATGGTGGAGCAGGCCCAGGCTCGCAAGGCCCCGATCCAGGGCCTGGCGGATCGTGTCGCCGGACGCTTCTGTTATGGCGTTGTCAGCCTTGCGATCCTGACATTTCTGTTCTGGTGGCAGTTGGGGGTTCGGCTCTGGCCTCAGGTTCTGCATGCTTCCGGGCAGGGCCTGATCCATGGCCATGAGATGCAGGCCACCCTTGGCAGTGGCGCTGAAACCCCCCTTGGCCTGGCCTTGCAGCTTGCCATTGCCGTGCTTGTGGTCGCCTGCCCCTGCGCCCTTGGCTTGGCGACTCCCACCGTCATCACCGTTGCCACCGGTCAGGCCGCGCGCCATGGCTGGCTTTTTCGTGGTGGAGACGTGATTGAGACGGCCGCTTCGCTGCGTCAGGTTGTGTTCGATAAAACCGGCACCCTGACCCTCGGCCGGCCGCTGGTTTCGGCAATCCTGGGCAGTGATCAGCCCGATCGGCTGCTGAAGCTTGCGGCAAGCCTTGAGCAGAGCAGCCGTCATCCCCTTGCCCATGCTGTGCTTCAGGAAGCGCAACGACACCAGCTGGAGCTGATTTCGCCTCTGACGACCAGGACATACCCCGGTTCAGGCCTGGCAGGGGAACTTGAGGGTGTGGCTGAAACCGTTCGGGTTGGCACTCCCGAATGGTTGCAGGCTGAAGGGGTTCAATGGACGGATCCATTGCAGCTGGATCTCGATCGAGCATCCGGGCAGGGGCAGACGGTGGTGGCTGTTGCGGAGGGGGAACGTGCCCTCGGCCTTGTGGCCATTGACGATCGCCTCCGCGCCGATGTGAATGATGCCCTGGAGGAGTTGCGAGGGCAGGGATTTGCCCTTTCCATGTTCAGTGGAGATCGCCGTCAGGCCGTGGAGCGGCTTGGCCATCAACTGGGTTTTGAGTCCCATCAACTGGGGTGGCAGCTCCTGCCGGCCGACAAGCTTGCGCGTCTGGAGCAATTGCAGTCGAGCGGCACCGTGGCGATGGTTGGTGATGGGATTAATGATGCACCTGCCCTGGCGGCCGCTGACCTTGGAATCGCAGTGGGAACCGGGACGCAGATTGCCCAGGATTCAGCCGATCTGGTCTTGCTTGGTGATCGGCTGGAGGGGCTGCCAGGTGCGATGCGTCTGGCCAGGCGCACCATGGCCAAGGTGAGGCAGAACCTGGTCTGGGCCTTCGGCTACAACCTGATCGCCCTTCCGATTGCAGCTGGTCTTCTCCTGCCGGGCTTCGGCCTGTTGCTCTCCCCGCCTCTGGCCGCCTTGTTGATGGCGATCAGTTCGATCACAGTTGTTGTGAATGCCTTGGCCCTGCGCACCACATGAGGGGGCGCTTGCTTGTGCTGGAGGGGATTGATGGCTGTGGCAAAAGCACACAGCTCAAGCATCTGGCTGATTGGTTGCCAGCAAGCGGCCTGATGCCGCCTGATGCCGAACTTCTGCTCACTCGGGAACCCGGTGGAACCGCCCTTGGTCTGGCTCTGCGCCAATTGTTGTTGCACCCACCCGGAGAGGCATCACCGCAACCGCTTGCCGAACTTCTTCTCTATGCCGCTGATCGGGCCCAGCATGTTGCCCAGGTCATCCGGCCAGCCCTTGAGCGCGGTGATTGGATCCTCAGTGATCGTTTCAGTGGCAGCACACTGGCGTATCAGGGCTATGGCCGGCAGCTCAATCATCAGCTGATCGTTCAGCTTGAAGAGATGGCCACAGCAGGTTTGGCGCCGGATCTAACCCTTTGGCTCCAGCTTTCCGTTGAGGAGAGCCTGGCCCGGCGTCAGCTGAGATCCCAGGATCGAATTGAGGCTGAAGGTGTGGACTTTCTCGTCAGAGTGGCCGCGGGTTTTTCGGCGTTGGCCAGGCAGAGGGCCTGGGTGACCATCGAAGCCGATCAAGCACAAGACAGTGTCAGTGCTGCGCTCCAGGCAGCGTTGAAGTGCCATCTCTGGGGATCCAGGCCAGGGGGAGAAGGCTGAATGTCATCTGAGCAAACACAGGCTGCTGAGCAAACACAGGCTGCTGAGCAAACACAGGCTGCTGAGCAAACACAGGCTGCTGAGCAAACACAGGCTGCTGCTGGTGAGTTACAGGCTGCTGCTGACTCTCTGTTTGCGGATCTGATCGGTCAGCCGATGGTAGTGGCTCTGCTGACGGCTGCCCTGCAGCAACAACGTCTGGCCCCCGCCTATCTCTTTGCAGGTCCCGATGGTGTGGGTCGGCGTCTGGCCGCTGTTCGCTTGCTTGAGGGGATGTTGACTTCCTGCGCGGCATCGCGTCGCGAGCGCCGTCGGCTGGAGGCGTTAAACCATCCTGACCTGCTCTGGGTGGAACCCACTTATCAGCATCAGGGGCGTTTGATCCCGGTGTCTGAGGCGGAGGAGGCCGGGGTGAGTCGTCGCAGCCCACCCCAGGTGCGGCTTGATCAGATTCGAGGCGTGACAAGGTTTCTGGCACGTCAGCCAGTGGAGGCTTCCCGCTCGATGGTTGTGCTGGAAGCTGCGGAAGCGATGCCTGAATCAGCGGCCAATGCCCTGCTGAAGACATTGGAGGAACCCGGCCGCGGCATCATCATCCTGCTTTCAGCCAAGCCTGAGCGGCTGCTGGCCACGATTCGCTCCCGCTGTCAGCAGATTCCTTTCTCCCGACTTGATCCGCTGGCGATGCAGACGGTGCTCTCAAGGGCACAGGATTGCAGCTCGCCATGCTTATCCGTTGACTCCTTCGGGGAGGATCTTCTCGCTCTCGCCGCAGGCTCACCAGGGGCACTGATGGCCCACCAGCAGGCCTGGGAAGCCGTGCCTGAGGAGCTGTGGCTTCGCTTAAGGCAGAAACCGGGCCGTGCCATGGACGCTCTGGCTCTGGCCAGGGATCTCACGGAAGCACTGAATGGTGAGCAACAGCTCTGGCTGATTGATTGGTGGGAATATTATCTCTGGGCCAGAACGATTGATCCAGACCCCTTGCATCGCCTTGAAAAACTCCGCCGCCATCTGTTGAGTTTCGTGCAACCAAGGCTGGCTTGGGAGGTTGCTCTGCTGGAGATGATTGAGGCTGATTAGTTGGTTTTGCTTGTCTTCGATTCTACTTGTTTTTAGTTCTGCGTCTCGTTGTGTTTGCGTTTGTTAGTTTCAGTTTTCAGGTGTTTTTTCAGGTTGTTTTTTATATATGCCTGAATTTAGGTCTTTTGTAAGTCTATCTATAGGAGGGTTTGTCAGTCAGAATTGATCAAGCAGTAGTGATCAGGCGTTTGCGAATCAAGCGTTTGCGAATCAAGCGGTGGCGCGTGCATCCTGGGCCGATTTCTCTGCTCTGTCCTTGCGGGCCTGACTGAGCACATCCTGTAGAGACTCAAGTTGTCCGCCCGTTGGCAGCTCCAGGCAATATCCGGCGCCGTAGACGGTTTTGATGAAACGCGGCTTACGAGGGTCTGGCTCAAGCTTTGTGCGCAGGTGTCTGACGTGAACACGGATGGTCTCAATATCATCATCGGGCTCATAGCCCCACACCTCTTTGAGGATCAGGGAAGGGGCAACGGTCTGCCCATGGCGTTGCAGCAGACAATGGAGCAGCTCAAATTCAAGATGGGTCAGACGCACAGGCAGATCGAACCAGATGGCTTCAAATCTTTCTGGCACGAGGGTCAGTGGTCCGTAGCTGAGTATTTCGTGATGGTTGCCACTGCCGACATGAACCCTGTCGCTGCGACGCAGCAAGGCTTTAACGCGAGCCTGAAGTTCTTCGAGATCGAAAGGTTTGGTGAGGTAGTCGTCGGCGCCTGAGTTGAATCCACTGACCTTGTCCTTGGTGCCACCGAGGGCGGTGAGCATCAGGATGGGGATGCCTGCTGTGCGTTCATCCCTGCGCAGTCTTTGACAGAGGGTCAGGCCATCAACCTTGGGCAGCATCAGATCGAGAAGGATCAGATCAGGGGAGTACTGCAGAGCCAGGGCCTGCCCTTTGATGCCATCATCTGCCCGTTGGACATCAAAACCACTGTGTTCCAGATGGGCGCCAACAAGCTCGCGCATGTCGCGATCGTCTTCGATCAGCAGGATGCAAGGCTTCATTGGGTGAGTCTCAGGGAAATGGAAAGAACATCAGTGAGGTGCGATTACATCAACACTTGCGGAATTCTCTCAAAATTTGTCATTCTCTGCAGGTTTCGCTGCGGAGATCAAGGCTGGCTTGAAACCGATTAAAGCCTTTCCAGAACTGATTTTCTGAGGTTTGGGCAGGGCGTTCACCAGCTCGTCTCTTTATAAAGTCTTCCGAATCTGGCCATGCTCCTTCATCGAGATCCATCGCCGCAAAAAAAAACCACAACCAAAGGGCTGTGGCTGAACTCTTAACTCCCCGGGCGGGATTCGAACCTGCGACCAATCGATTAACAGTCGACCGCTCTACCGCTGAGCTACCGAGGATTGAGACTTGACGAACTTACCCTTCAGCGCCGCCTGCCTGCAAGGGGGCGGAGCTGTTCTCGGAGTTGATGTCCCGATTGCCAGCTGCCCATCTGTCCGTTTTCCATTCTTGCGGCTGCATCGGCGTAGTCGAGTTCCTCAAGTCGATGGGTGATCCACAGCGCTGTAAGTGGTGCCTTTGAGCGGTGGCAGAGCTGCCGCACAGATTCGATCACAGCCTGCTGGCTGGTGGGGTCCAGCAGTGCCGTGGGTTCGTCAAGCAGAAGCAGGTTGGCTTCGCTGGCCAGGGCGCCTGCAATCGCGAGCCGCTGCTTCTGTCCCCCGCTGAGGGTATGGATCGGTCTGGATTCCATGCCTGCGAGTCCAACCTGTTCGAGGGCTGCAGTGATCTGTCGACGTCGTTGATGGTCTGTGAGCTCTCTGGGAAGGTTCAGAAGCAGGTCGCTGCCACAGCTGGGCAGCAGCAGCTGATGATCGGGATTCTGAAAGACCAGGGATGGCCTCAGTTGGCATTCCAGTTGGCCCCGTTGTGGTTTGAGCAGGCCGCAGATGATCCGAAACAGGGTGCTTTTGCCGCTGCCGTTGCTGCCGACGATCATCCACAGGCCTGGGCCTGGGATCGAGAAACTGCAACGATCCAGTGCATGGCTACCGCAGGGCCAGTGGAAGCAGACTTGCTCGCAGCGGAGGGCTGGTTGAGCAGGTGGCTTGGTCTCAGTCATGCCTCAAGGGAGAAGCCTGGCCGTTTAACGCCTCCTGTGGCGGCGGTTTTTTCATAGATCTGAACGGCGAGCACCTCCGTTGTCACGATGGTGACTTTCTTGTCTTCAACCTTTTCGCAGGTGAGTTCGAGCAGCCTTGGCTGCCCCTGCTCCAGGCACTGGCGAATCTGCTGGTAGACAGATTCTGCATCTGCCAGGGCCTTGCGCTGGACTGAAACCGGCAGAGGGTTCAATTTCAGGGCCAGCTCGATGACGTACACGGGCAGTGTGAAGTGGATCGAGACATTCTTGCGAATCCCAGGCCGTTGACCATGACCTGGCGGCTCTGCGTTGAGTACTTGTGCTTATCTCGAGTCGATTGCCCCCTCTGGTCTCGCCCCTTTGCTGTGATCTCACTACACTGGGTAAAGCTTTGTGAAGTAGTCCGATGACGATCGCTGTAGGACGCGTGCCACAGCGGGGATGGTTCGACGTCCTCGACGACTGGCTCAAACGCGACCGCTTTGTCTTTGTCGGCTGGTCCGGCATCCTGCTTTTCCCAACGGCCTACCTGTCCCTCGGCGGCT
>DASCPR010000386.1:0-3179 GCA_036012625.1 Prochlorococcaceae cyanobacterium Fu_MAG_50 | reverse complement strand
CATCTGCATCATCAAACAACCCAGGATCCCTTTGTCTTGATCGAGGATCTCAGTGCACTGCATGCCGGCGTCAAAGCCAGTCAGGGATCCTTCTCTCTGCCTTTCGATGGTTGGTTGGTGAGCCAGGGGGAACGGCTCTCCATCGAAGCGGCAACGGTCGCAGGCGATATCCGCACCCTGCTCAACAGCATTGTTCATCTTGAATCCGAAGAGAAGATCACCCCCCGTGGTGTGAGCCCCCATGCATGGGTTGAAGGCCTGTCGATCACCGGCGAGGCATGAAGGTTCTCTTCTGGGGCACACCTGCCTATGCGGTGCCAACCCTTGAGGCCCTCGTCCGTGCAGGCCATGGCGTGGTTGGTGTGGTGACACAGCCCGACAGAAGGCGCGGCAGGGGAAAGAGCTTGCAGCCATCACCGGTGAAGCAACGGGCCCTGGATCTCGGCCTGCCTGCGATCACCCCTGAGCGGATCCGCAACCAACCACAGCTGCAGGCGGAGCTTGCCGATCTAGAGGCTGAGATCTCGGTGGTGGTGGCCTTCGGGCAGATCCTGCCGCGAACTGTGCTTGATCAACCGCCCCTTGGCTGTTGGAACGGCCATGGGTCGATGCTGCCCCGCTGGCGGGGAGCCGGTCCGATTCAGTGGAGCCTTCTCAGTGGTGATCGCTCCACAGGGGTTGGCGTGATGGCGATGGAGGAGGGGCTGGATACAGGCCCCGTTCTGTTGCAACGGGAGCTGGCCATCAGTCTGCGGGACACTGCAGAAAGCCTCGCCACCCGCCTGAGTGGGCTCACGGCTGAGTTGATGGTTGAGGCCCTGCCTTTGATTGAAGCTGCAGGATCCGGCTCTGAGCAGGATCGCTGGCGCCGTCTCGGGGTGACCCCTCAGGAGCAGCTTGCTGGTGAGCAGTGCTATGCCCGCATGCTCAACAAGCAGGATCACCTTCTCGATTGGAATCGTTCAGCGCTGGATCTGCATCGGCAGGTGATGGGGCTTTATCCCAATGCCTTTACCAGCTGGCAAAATAAACGATTGAAGATCAGATTGAGTGAACCCCTGGTGGAACGCCTCAAGGATGAATTGTCTGAAGATTGCCGGCATCTGCTGGGGCAATGGCAACCGGGAGCTGATCCGGCAGGCACTGTTCTTGCCCTTGACGACTCCCTGGGCATGATTGTCAGCACCAGTGGTTGCCCATTGTTGATCCGGGAAGCACAGCTAGAGGGCAAGGCCTCGGCCGCTGGCCAGGTGCTATTGCAGCAACTGCAGGTCAGGGTTGGTGACAGATTCAACCAGGACGAATCAACTGCTGCGAATTAAGGATTGCTGGCTATTAGGCACATTCAATTGAGAGAGGTGGCTAGATAGAAGCTTTGATCTGTAGAAGATGAGGCTAGAGGCTTTGGGTTATAGGTGATTAAGGCATAGGTTATTTGGACAGGAGGGGGGCGAGAGTAATTGAGATCCATGAAATCAGAGCATTGATAACCAGATGATCTGGACCCTGCCCATTGTGAGCTATCGAATTGAACAACACAACTTGTTGAACGCTCCCATTCGATTCTGCAATTTTGAATTCTAAATTTTAATTCCTAATTCTTGATTAGTCGATTCTTTGTCTTCTATTTTTTTGTCGATTGTCAGCCTTCAGCGCTGGCTGAGTCCAACAGTTGCAGCCGACCAGGGGGTAGGCGGATCTCAAGGACCATGCCCACCTTCACGGATTCAATCCTGGGTGCCAGAACCTCAACCATGCTGGCGGGTTGCAGATGGCGTTCCTTGGTTTCAGGATGAGGTTGATAGATCCAACTGCTGATGCATTCACTCGGTCGCTGCTGATCCCTTAACTGAATATTCCAGAATGAAAATGTCTCAGGAGGATGTAATTCAGTCCAGCGAACCTTCTCGAAGCAATAATCAGCTTGCTGCAGGTGCACCTCCAGCGGCGCCAGAGAAAGATTCAACGTACCCGGCCAGCAGTGGCTCAGGTCGAGCCCGAGTTGCTTGAACACAGGCATTTGCATGCTGATGCTCCCCTGGGGATAGGGGGAATCCTGGGCCTGCCCTGAGGCAACACCATGGCCTTTGATCAAGCGAGCTCTGTGCCAAGGCATGGTTTCAACGGGAGCTGAAGTGATGGCAACGCTCACAGGGGCCATCGGGAAGAACTGCGCAGCGCAGCAAGGGGCTCTGGGCATTGAATCGACAGGTTGGATCACCGATCACCCAGCCGTGGCGCCATTGTGAGGCATCAGCAGGGCGACGCTCCCGTTTGATGATCAGGGCCACAGATGCCAGTTGATAATGGCCGGATTGAAGTGCATAGCGATGGCTGCGTCTGAGCACAAGGAAGCTTGCACCATTCAGCTCAAACCAACTACCAGGGAAAGGCGGATCCTCAATGTTCAGACGATCCAGCAGCTGCTCACTGCCTGCCTGACGAAGCTCAACCAGCATTTCAGCACTACTCAGCAGAGGGGGAGAAGGAATCAGAAGAGCGGCTCGAAAAGCCCCAGAAGAACAAGGGGATGATCATCACAAGCGTTAGCCAGGCCGGAACTTCCAGGCCAGGAATCACCACCATCAGCAACAATTTCACACCAACGATCGCCACAGCCAGATAACCAGCCATCTCCAGTCTGGGAAAGATCATCAACCAGCGGATGAACAACTCAGAGGTGAAACGAAGTGCCAGCACACCGATCAGGGCCCCTGTGATCACTAAAAGCAATTGATCACTGATTGCCACAGCGGCGGCGACGCTATCGATGGAAAAGGCCAGATCAGTGAATGCAAGTAATAGAACTGTTTTGAGGAAAGACCTCTGAGGCGTGGATGCGGAAGGCTCTGCATTGTTCTCATCCAGCTGATGCTGATGTTGTTCGCGAAGATGGCTGATGAATAACCAGAGCAGGTAGCACCCACCCGCAACTTTCAGCTGCCAGAACTGCAACACCCAGCTAGCCATCAGAATCAGACCGATTCGCAGCACAAGGGCAAGCGCAATGCCCACATTCAGGGAACGTCTTTCCAGTTCAGGATTGCCTTCACTCCTGGAGATAGCTGCAAGGGCAATGGCGTTGTCTGCTGAAAGGATCAACTCGATGGCGACAAGCACCGGTAGAAGCGGCGCCAGCTCAGACCATTGATCCACCCCATCCAGCCAGGAGGTGAATA
>DASCPR010000385.1:0-6004 GCA_036012625.1 Prochlorococcaceae cyanobacterium Fu_MAG_50 | reverse complement strand
GCCTACCGGTATCGATGGTTCTACGACCTTGTCACATTGCTTTCATCCCTGAGTGTCGGCGGTGTGGAGCGCCTGCGCAGGCTCGGGCTCGAGAAGCTGCGGCATCAACTTCCCCCAGGTGCTGAAGTTCTCGATCTCTGCTGCGGCACAGGCGAGGCAGCAGCCCCCTGGCTTGAAGCGGGCTGCATCGTCAAAGGTCTTGACAGCTCCCCCATGGCCCTGGCGATTGCCTCCCAGCGACACCCTCAACTTGAACTTGTTGAAGGACTGGCCGAGAACCCACCCCTTGCCCCAGGCAAGTTCATGGTGATTCAGATGAGCCTGGCCCTGCACGAATTCACCCCCTCGGAGCGGAGCCAGGTGCTTGAGAGCTGCAGGCGTTTGCTTCGTCCCGAAGGTTGGCTTGTGCTGGTGGACCTGCATCCCGCCGGGATCTGGCTACGAATGCCCCAGCAGCTTTTCTGTGCTCTATTTGAGACGGCAACAGCCACGCAAATGCTTCAGGCCGATCTTCCCGCTCAGCTCAGGCAGCTTGGCTTTGCTCAGGTTGAGCAGGACCTTTTTGCTGGACAGGCCCTGCAACTGCTCACCGCCAGACGCACGATCTGATCTCTGCTGCCATGCCTTCACAGAACTCACCCCAAGGGGACCATCCACCTGAACTTGATCAGGTGGCGGCTGAACTGGGTATGGGGGGGCATCTTGCCCCTGAACAGGACCCCTCCGACTATCGCCGCCGCATGCAACGGCGAGCGGATGTGCAGCGAAGGCGACTGCAAGAGCGTCACCAGGAGAAAGGGCTGATCCTGGTCTTCACCGGCACAGGCAAAGGCAAGACAACTGCTGCCCTGGGCCTGGTTCTGCGCACCCTCGGCCATGGGGAGCGGGTTGCTGTGGTGCAGTTCATCAAGGGCAGCTGGGAGCCCGGTGAGGCAAGGGCGCTGAGGATCTTCGGCGATGCGCTCAACTGGCACGCCCTCGGAGAGGGCTTCACCTGGGAAACCCAGGATCGTGAGCGGGATCAGCATTTGGTTGCGGCGGCCTGGGAACAATCGCTCCACTACCTGCGCAGCCCAGATCACAAGCTTGTTGTGCTTGATGAAATCAACGTGGCGATGAAGCTCGGCTATCTCTCAGCGGAACAGGTGCTGAAGGGGCTGGCTCTTCGACCTCCCCTGACCCACGTCGCCCTGACTGGGCGGGGAGCACCCAAAGCACTGATTGAGAGGGCGGATCTGGTCACGGAGATGACAGCCGTGCGCCATCCGTTCCGGGAGAAGGGCATCAAAGCTCAAGCAGGAATTGAATTCTGAGCCAGCCCGCCAAACCATTCACAAGCCAGAGCAGGCGGAATCCAGGGCTGAACCGCTGAGGCGAGCGATCACATCGCTTTGCTTGCAGCGTTGTTCACCGATCAGACCGATTCGGCGTCTGCATCCAGGCAACCCCATCGATCCATGACCAGCTGCCCCTTGCGCCCACAGGTGGAGCTGCAGGCAACTTGCTAACCTCAGCGAGATAACGGCAATCAATGGCCTACGCGCGAGTACTTCTAAAACTCAGCGGTGAAGCCCTGATGGGTTCTCAGGGTTACGGAATCGATCCAGCCATTGTTCAGGCCATCGCCAGTGATGTAGCTGATGTGGTGGCCAGTGGCACTCAACTGGCGATCGTTGTTGGTGGCGGCAACATCTTTCGTGGCCTCAAGGGTTCTGCCGCCGGCATGGACCGTGCCACAGCCGACTACGTCGGCATGCTGGCAACCGTGATGAATGCCATCACCCTTCAGGACGGACTCGAGCGCGCCGGTGTGCCGACCCGGGTACAGACCGCCATTGAGATGCAGGAGGTCGCCGAGCCCTATATCCGTCGCCGAGCCATGCGTCATCTTGAAAAAGGCCGGGTGGTGGTGTTCGGTGCCGGCTGCGGCAATCCCTTCTTCACAACGGATACAACAGCGGCTCTCCGGGCCGCTGAAATCAATGCGGATGTGGTGTTCAAGGCCACCAAGGTTGATGGTGTCTACGACAAAGACCCTCACAAACATGCTGATGCAGTGCACCTTGAGAAGCTCACGTTTCAGGATGTTCTGAGAGGTGAGCTTGCAGTGATGGACAGCACAGCAATCGCGCTATGTAAGGACAACAACATCCCGATTGTTGTTTTCAACATCTTTGAACCTGGCAACATCATCAAAGCAGTTGCCGGGCACCCGGTCGGTTCACGTATCGGCGACATCAACTGATTCTCCCTGAGCCTGTTTCACTCCCCCGCCTCCGCCCCTCCGCAAGCCAATGTCAAGCAAGGAAATCGAAGCCAATATGCGCAAATCGGTGGAAGCCACCCAGCGCACCTTCAACACCATTCGCACCGGCCGGGCGAATCCCTCGCTGCTGGATCGCATCAGTGTTGAGTACTACGGCGCTGAAACACCTCTGAAGTCACTGGCGACGGTTTCAACCCCTGATTCCCAGACGATTGCCATTCAGCCCTTTGATCTTGGCTCCATTGCCTTGATTGAGAAAGCCATTGCCATGAGCGAGCTTGGCTTCACCCCTAACAACGACGGCAAGATCATTCGGATCAATGTGCCTCCACTCACCGAGGAACGCCGCAAAGAGTTCTGCAAGCTGGCAGGGAAATATGCCGAGGAAGGCAAGGTGGCACTGCGCAATATCCGGCGGGAAGCCATTGACAAGGTGAAGAAACAGGAAAAGGACGGAGACCTCTCCGAGGATCAGAGTCACGATCAACAGGACAGTGTTCAGAAGCTCACCGATAGGTTCATTACCGATATCGAGAAGCACCTCGCCGATAAGGAGGGGGACATCCTCAAGGTGTGACCAGCAGCGATGTCCTGATCATTGGAGCTGGAGCTGCTGGTTCAGCAGCGGCTTTCCATCTGGCGGCCAAAGGCCACCGTGTTGTTCTGCTGGAAGAGAGAGATCGCGCCCGCATCAAGCCCTGCGGCGGTGGCATGGCGGCATCGGTTCAGGGTTGGTTCCCGTTCGATCTGGGTCCTGCTGTTGACGAAGTGATCAAGCGGGTTGACTTCAGCTGGTGTCTTGACGACCCCGTAGTAGCCGAACTTCCAGGGTCAGCACCCTTCTGGATTGTGCGGCGTGAAAACTTTGATGCACTCCTGGCCGCAGAGGCTGTGAATGCAGGAGCTGAATTGCTCAGACCCTTCGCCGTCAGCAATGTTCAGAGGCATGGGGAGAACTGGCAGGTCACCGCTGAGGATGGGCGGCAACAGGAGGCCAGGGCAGTGATCGTGGCCAACGGCTCCAGATCAGCCCTTGCCAGGGAGCTGGGACTGGGCCCCTCCTCCCTCCATCACGCCGCAACAACATCCGTGCGCCTGACCGGACGGGGCAATCTCACTGAAGGCATGGCGCGCTTTGAGTTCGGTCTGGTTCATCACGGTTTTGCCTGGGCTTTTCCCCTGGCAGGCGGCGTGAATGTGGGGGTGGGAACCTTCATCGGTCGCCATGCCGCAGACAGTGATGAGATTCTTGAACAGCTGTTGCCCAGCCTCGGATTTGAACCTGATGCCGGCGAACGCCAGCAGGCCTCTCTGAGGGTTTGGAACGGCCACTATCCCCTCCACGGCCCCGGGGTTGTGGCTGTGGGTGATGCAGCCTCTCTCTGCGATCCCTTTCTGGCGGAAGGGCTGAGGCCTGCTCTGATGAGTGGTTGTGAAGCAGCACGCAGCCTTGATCTCTGGTTGAGGGGAGAAACCCACGATCTCAGTGACTACACCACAAGCATGAGAACCCGCTGGGGGGAGTCCATGGCCTGGGGGCGAAGAATTGCCCAGGTGTTCTATCGCTTTCCGAAAGTGGGCTATCAACTGGGGATCAAACGACCAACAGCCCCTCAGCGCATTGCCCAGATCCTCTCAGGAGAGATGGGTTATGGAGACATTGCACAACGGGTGATCAAGCGACTGCTGCTGCAAAGGAACTGAGTGAACACTCAGTTCTGCATGTGCGAATGTGCATCGCTGCCAGCCTTTTGCCGGAAGGCCTGCGCGAACGCTCCCTAGCGGATTCGAGCCTGAGCCCACCCAATCGGGAAGGGGGCCTCCAGTTCAGTGCTCAACATTGCAATCTGCAGCCCTCTTGTGGTGGTCATCAACGGATTGCACTTGCAGGCAAGCCAGTTTCCCCTCGGCTAGGAAAGAACATCAAGGCTCAATGTCTTGGTGTTTTTCAGGATCACGACTCCCGGTCTTCTGCTGATCGGAAACAATGAAATCTCAAGCTTCAGATTTCCAGTCTTAGCTGGCTGGATGTTGAGAGCCTTTTGCCAATCCGCTGAGCAAGGCACCAGAAAAGGGTCATCAGCAACTTTAGAAAGCACCGGCGAAAGCATCAGCCTGTCACCTTCCTTGCTGTTGAAATCATCAATAATTTGTGGGCCATCCAGAAGGCCTTGCAGGCTGATGACAAAGACATCAGCACCAGGCCCCCCATGCATTCGATTAGCACCCCCATTGCCATCAAGTCGGTCGTTGCCTGCACCCCCTTGAAGGTGATCATCTCCAGCTTGACCTTTAAGGATGTCATCGCCTGCCAGACCCTGCAGCTTGCTGCCATGGGCAGATGCTGTGATCAGATCATTAGCGACTGTGCCGATGCCGTTGGCAGCTGCTGTGGAGATGACTGTTTGGTTAAGCGATGAGCTGATTGCTGATTGATTGGCTTCCAGTGTCAACTCCATGGCCCTGGCCAGCATTCTGTGGCCGGCTTCGGTTGGATGCAGTGAGTCGAAGTAGAGATAACCATCTTCAGATCGAATGCCTTGGCTTGCATGATGCTGCTTGGAGGTGATCGAGGTGTTGTAAAGCAATCCATCCTGTTGATCTAAACGTGCCTCTTCCTGTGCAGACTCTGTGGTATTTCTGATTCCATAATCACTGAAGTTGCCGAGTCTTCTGCCGAAGCGTTTCCAGTTGTACTCGTATTCATTATTGAACGGGATGATCGTTGCATAGGGGAACATTTTTGCAACAACTTTGGTCATCTCTTTAGTTTTAGAGTGCAGGGCAGAGGCAGTGCCAGCTTCGATTTGCTCTTGCCAGCTCTGGGGAAGATCTCTCAGATAGGGAAACACATAGCGCACCCCATCGACGTTGCCCATGATCGGTGCACCGCTGGATACCAAGACGGTTTTGGCATTGCTGTTGCGCAGCAATGCGATCAGATTGGCTTTGCTGTTGCGCAGAATCTGCTCAAATCCTGTGCTGAGATCCTGCTGTTGATAAACCGTGGCCAGGATGTCGTTACCTCCTCCCCAGATCACCGTGAGCTGCCCAGAGAGATCACGGCCATCGGCTTGCAAGAAATTGTTGATCTGCGAGCGAATACCCCGTTTGCCAACTGCATAAGGAGGTTTCAGCAGTTCAGCTGGAAATTGGCCAAGGGAGGCCATCACATCAAAGATGGTTTTTGTCCCCGTCAAGGCGCCACCGAGGGCATAGGAGGGATTGTGATTGTCTGCTTTGATGGGGCTTGGCAGGCCGCCAATGAAGCGATTGGTGATCTTTTGGCAATGCTCCACTGCTCTCCATTGACCCAGAGACTGGCGTAAGAGGGTCTGCCAGTTGTTGTTCGAATTGTTGAATGTTGTGCCGCTCCAGCCTGGTTGAACACTTGGATAAAGAACTTGTTTATACATGGCGGCAGATCTTGAGCCGAAGTCACTCATGCTGTCGCCAAAGACAGTGATTCCTTTTAGATTTTTTCGACCAGACTCTGCCCAGCTTGATATTTCGCCTGAGACAGGTGCAGGGCAGTCGAAGTGCATTGTGTCAAGCGCTGGTAGCGCATTCTATGACTCTTTTGCTGATCTCTTCCAAGCAGGGTGAACG
Organism: Prochlorococcaceae cyanobacterium Fu_MAG_50; assembly: GCA_036012625.1. Lineage (GTDB taxonomy): Bacteria > Cyanobacteriota > Cyanobacteriia > PCC-6307 > Cyanobiaceae > DASCPR01. Next base: position 129 of record DASCPR010000385.1, on the reverse strand, counting down.
TTTTGGAGTGCGCTAGGAAGCAGCCTGTTTCAAAACAGCAATCAAACCACCTTGATGGATTGTGCCATTCAATCCTCAGCCACCCTCGATTCCTTCCTTGCGGCTGTGGTGCCGATAAAGGTCGACAAG
>DASCPR010000384.1:0-3010 GCA_036012625.1 Prochlorococcaceae cyanobacterium Fu_MAG_50 | reverse complement strand
TTGGAGAACTGGGAATTGGTGCTGGCAGGCTGGCCATGTCAGCCCTTCCCGAGGGGTTTGTGTGCGTCTAAAGATCAGCGGCGCCTTGGCACAAAGATCTTTGGATGCCTCTGGATGCCTCGCTTTGATCCTGTGGGCTTCAAATCTGGTTGATCAGGCGGTGAAACAGCAACTCTCAACTCTATAAAAAAAGCCACCTCTCTGTTGAGAAGTGGCCTTAACACTGGGATCTAAGCCGGTGATTGAATCGGAGCGACTGGATTTGAACCAGCGACCCCCACTACCCCAAAGTGGTGCGCTACCAAGCTGCGCTACGCCCCGGCAAAGTCAAGCTATCACAGGGCATCCTGCTCCTCAGTGAGTCTTTCCTGCCGCTGTTGAGGCCACCTCTTTCTCATCTTTTTCAACAGTCGAGCTGTGAGGGCCTCGCGGCAATCACCGCCATAGCCCCAGAGACGCATCTCACGGGCCAGCTGGCGTAGTTCGGCCAGGCTCATCGAGGCCATCCGAAGTTCCGGCAGGCTCTGCCAGGCTCTTGCCGTCATCGGCAGCTGATTGCCGGCAGCGTCTGGGTTCAAGCTCATCGTTCCTTCCGCCAACCATTCAGGAATCAGAACGATCAGCACGGCGATCAGCCCATAGAGCTCTACCACCCCTCTGGGTAATGGGTGCAGCTGGCGGCGCTGCCGTGGGTCTTTGGAAGACGGCACGATGTCAGGCGTGACGCTGAACGCCATCACACCTTGCCATGACATGCCGACCGGCTAGCCATCCCGGTGTTGAGATTTACGCGGCTTCAGATGGCCAGTGTTCCCTTTTCGGCAGCGGGGGCATCGCGCCAAAGCAGGCCCGGCGCAGCATCATCTTGAACGAACTTGAACGTGAAGATCAGGCTGAACACCAGCAGCAGTGTTGCTAGCAACATCAGCAGCACCAGACGATCCGGCCAGGGTGGTTTCATTGCGACGTGCCTTTCAACCTGATTTTGACCTGTCTTGCTGATCAGGGCACAGACTTACATGAATCAGGTCTGGTTGATCAGCATGGCAGTGGGTTCAACGAAGTGGCTGCGCAAGCTGGCGTTGCTCTTGTCGTTACCAATCAGTTTCATTTCAGCCCTTGGCCTGAGGCCCGCCCAGGCAGAGCAGATCGGTTTGATCCCCCGTGAGGTGCTTTTCGGCAATCCTGAAATCATCGGTGTATCCCTGAGCCCTGATGGAGAGAGGATTTCCTTTCTTGCTCCCCACAAGGGTGTGCTCAATCTCTGGGTGCAGGACCTCATCGATGGCGCTCAGCCCCGCCGTTTGACCAATCGCACGGATCGTCCCCAGGATCCTGCCTTCTGGACGCCTGATGGCCGATATCTGCTCACATCGAGAGACGCTAACGGCGATGAGAACACCGTTTTAATCAGACTTGATCCCGTCACGGCGGAGGCGGAGGAGCTCACTCCCGGTGAGGGTGTGTTAGCGGGAATTGTTGCCTTGGATCGACGGGCCCCCGGTGAGTTGGTGGTGGGCCTCAATGATCGTGATCCCCGCTATCACGATCTCTGGGTGCTGGATCTGGAGAGCGGCAAAAGGCGTTTGCTCCATCAGGTGGAAGATGGAAATCAGGTTGGCGCAGCTTGGCTTGACAATGCCTGGCGGGTGATTCTGCGCAAAAGAATTGCCGCCGATGGTGGCATTGCCTATGACCTGCGTCTGCCGGAGTCAAAGGAATGGCGACCGTTCCTCGAGTTCAGTTTTGAGGATGGCCTCAGTGGTTCGGGGCCTGGTTCGTTTGAACGATCGGGAACCTGGATGTATGGCACCTTGAGCACTGAAGGCGATCTGCCGCGAATGGTGCGCTGGAATCGTGAGACGTTGAAGACCTGTGAGCTCAACTGTCCTTATGAGTTGGTCCACCAGGCGGAGAGTGGATCCATGGATATTGGGCTTTCTGATCCAAACACCTTGTTGCCCCAGGTTCTTGTTGAAACCGATCTGCGCAGCCGCAAGCTGATTCTTGATCAATCTGTTGCCCCGGATCTGAAGGCTCTCGAGAAGTTGGCCGGCTCAAGACAATTCAGCATTGTTGATCAGGATCTTGAAGGTGATACCTGGTTGGTTGTGTTTCATTCCGATCGTCAATCCCCTGAGTACTGGATCTGGAAGCGTTCAGAGCAGGAGGCCCTCAAGCTGTTTTCGGTGCAGCCGTCTCTGGATCAATACCAACTCGCACCGATGGAGAGTCTTGATCTCAAGGCTCGCGATGGTCTGCGCCTACCGGCCTACTTGACCAGATCAACGCTTGCGGACCAGGGCCCGCAACCCTTGGTCTTGCTCGTGCACGGTGGCCCTCAGGCGCGTGATTACTGGGGATTGAATCCTCTGCATCAGCTGCTCGCCAATCGTGGATACCACACGCTGAGCGTCAATTACCGCGGCTCCACCGGTTTTGGTAAGGCCCATCTGCTTGCTGGCCAGGGCCAGTGGTATGCCGAGATGCAGGACGATCTTGTTGATGCGGTGACCTGGGCGATTGAGACAGGAATCGCCGATCCAGAACGGGTGGTGATCATGGGGGCGTCCTATGGGGGCTATGCGGCCCTGGCGGGCCTGACCCGCGATCCGGAGTTGTTTGCTGCTGCCGTTGATGAAGTGGGCCCTTCGAATGTGGAAACCCTGCTTGCTTCCATTCCTCCCTATTGGGAGCCAATTCGCAAACCAACGGAGCGCATGATCGGTGTGGGCAAGGTTGATCTTGCTGAGATTTCGCCCCTGAACCATGTGGATCAGATCAAGCGGCCATTGCTGATCGCCCATGGCGCCAATGATGTGCGCGTCAAGTTATCTGAAAGCGAAACGATTGTGCAAGCGATGAAATCGAGGGGCCTGCCGGTGGACTTTCTTGTGTTCCCTGATGAAGGCCATGGCTTGGTGAATCCCCGAAACGCCATCGCCTTCTATGGGGTGCTGGAGAGTTTCTTGAGTCGTTATCTCGGCGGACGTGCCGAACCCCTCGGCGA
>DASCPR010000383.1:0-2329 GCA_036012625.1 Prochlorococcaceae cyanobacterium Fu_MAG_50 | reverse complement strand
CCGGCGATGCCGGCCCCGATCACGATCACCGGATCTTCAGCCATGGGGCCATGCTGACAAGCATGGGTGGAGGTTGTTGATGAACGATCGGCTCCGGCGGGCTCTTGTGGCGGATGGAGGACCATTGTCTGGAGCTGTGATTCAGCGGCTTTCGGGGGTATCAGGAGGGTGCATTCATCAGTCGTGGCGGTTGTGGTTGGAGGATGGGCGTTCCTTTTTTGCCAAGGCCGGAGACACCTCGGTAGAGGCCATGCTCGCTGCCGAGGCAGAGGGCCTGACGAGCCTGCGGCAATGGGCTGACCCGGCGCTGCTGGTGGTTCCGGAACCGCTGATGCCAGTGCAGAGGTTGGGTTCGGATGTGGTGTTACTGCTGCCCTGGCTTGATCTCTCTGCTGGGGATCAGCGCCAACTCGGCAAGGGGCTGGCGCTGTTGCATCAGGCGAGCGCTGCGGATCATCCGGGCCGCTTCGGTTGGTCGTCCGATGGCTTCATCGGAGCCGGTCCCCAGCCAGGCGGCTGGAGCAGCTCCTGGGGAGAGGCCTTTGTGGAGTTGCGCTTACGCCCTCAGATCAGGCTGGCGGCTGGCTGGGGGTTGCAGGCTGAAGAGCTTGAACCTCTATTGCAGTCTCTGGGTTCAAGGCTTGACTTGCATCAGCCGCTGCCGGCGTTGATTCATGGCGACCTCTGGGGGGGCAACGCCGCGGTTCTGCCGGATTCAAGAGGTGTGCTGATCGATCCGGCTGTCTGGTGGGCTGATCGGGAGGTGGATCTGGCGATGACCAGGATGTTTGGGGGGTTCTCCCGTTCGTTTTACGAAGCCTATGAACAGGTTGAACCTCTTCCGGCAACAGCTGAATCAAGGGTTGAAATCTATAATCTTTACCATTTAATTAATCATGCAAATCTGTTTGGTGGCTCTTACCAAAATCAGACAATACAAAGCCTTAAATATCTTTCAAGCCAAATCTTGTGATCGCAGCTTGCATGGCTGATCCCTCAGCCAAGATATTCTTTGCGCAGGCTTTGCACCCTGTTGGTCAATTCAGTGCGTTTTTCACTGGTGGTGAGGTTTTTCCAGCTCCAATGGCCCACTACCACAACACCAAGAAGCTCAAGCAGGCCAGGAATCACCGGCAGCAGATTGATGGTGTCAAGGATGCCCTTGATCAGAACCTGAACCACAATCACTGCAGCCAGGATCCCAACCACCTTGCCGATTCGACCCATCTGGCCCCAGTCGACCTTGTTGAGGGCCTCGTTTACCTTGCCAAGAACTTCGCTGTAGCGCTCAGAGAAGTTAATGCCTTCTTCCTGGTTGTCAGTGCTGGCCGAAGGATCAGGGCTCTCAACGGCTGCAGGCTCTGTCGTGGCGGTGTCGGTGTCGCTCATGAAGCCTTGAATGACCATCAATTCTGAATTGAGGGTATCGGTTGTCTTCGTGTTATGCCATCGCTGCTTGAATTCGATCCGCGTTGCCTGATCGTGCTGCGTCAGAGTCTCCTGGCTGTAAGCCCCGAGGAGGGATGTGCTCTCCTGCTTGGGGATGCTCCGCCTGAGCTGTTCAATGGCTCCCAACGTCGCCCGCTGCAGCAGACCATGTCACCCCTGCGGGTCAGATCAATCTGGCCCTGCTGCAACGTCTGGCTCCCGGGGATGCCAGGCCTGCGGGAAACGTCCCGCAGTGAGGATGTAAGGCCTGGGGTGTTGCCCGGATCACGGAAGACGCGATTTGCCCTTGATCCCCGCGAACAGTTGCATGCTCAGCGCTGGGCAAGGCAGTGGCAGTGGCAGGTTCTCGGTAGTGCCCATTCCCATCCCAGCAGCGAACCCCTGCTCTCGCCCTTGGATCGCCGCTGGGTTGTTCCTCCCAGCCTGATGGTGATCGTTTCCGGTTCAGGGCGGATCGGTGCATGGTGGGTGGAGGAGGACCTCTGCGCAGAGGCGCCTTCGTTCACCCATTTGGGAGTGTGGTGATGACCAGCAACAGTGTTCCTTCTCAGATGTGTGCCGTTGCTGCGAGGGGCATGGCGCTGAGCTCTGATGAACTGGCTCGTTCTGCCCGCCATCTGTGCCTGCCTGAGGTTGGGCTTGCTGGCCAGAAGCGCCTCAAGGCGGCATCCGTGCTCTGTGTTGGCACCGGTGGGCTTGGCTCGCCGGTGCTGCTTTATCTGGCGGCTGCAGGGGTGGGACGCCTGGGAATTGTCGATTTCGATGTTGTGGAGGCTTCCAACCTCAACCGCCAGGTGATTCACGGCACCAGCTCCCTGGGCAAGGCCAAAACAAGCTCCGCCAGGGATCGCATCCTTGAGCTCAATCCCCATTGCGATGT
>DASCPR010000382.1:0-4982 GCA_036012625.1 Prochlorococcaceae cyanobacterium Fu_MAG_50 | reverse complement strand
TCTGCATGCATCGATCAAACAACGGTTGTTATCGATCAGGAGAGCAGAACTCTGCGCTGCTGCCTTCTCGTGGGAAACAGAGTCGATCAATTACCTGTAGCTGCGGAATGCCTCCGGCGCGCTAGCGTTTACTTAGATCAGCAAATGGCACAACATGAGGCTTCGGTTGAAGCAACGCTCATATTGGATTATCAGGCGACTGTGGATGTCTGGAGATCGTTGGGCTCAGTTTGACTGCGTTGATTTAAGTGCTGCTTTCGCTTATTACACTCTTCAGTCGATCTTTCCACTGTTATTGCTAACGCTTGCCATTGCTTCATGGCTGTTAGGACGTCAGCAGCAAATTCTCAATGAGATATTGCAAAAAGCCACTCAGGTGTTGCCTCCTTCTGTTGGAGAGATGGTCGACACAACACTTGCAAGCCTCGTTAGTCAGAATTTTGGAGCCGGATTGTTAGGCGCATTCTTTTTAATGGTTACTGCTGGCAATGCCTATTTGACTCTGCAACGAGGCACAGAGCGAATTTGGGAGGATGTTCTGCCAAAAAAAATATTGAAGTCAGTGTGGTCAGCTCAGGTTGCCCGTTTTCTTCTAAACCGAATAGAGGCCTTTGTGGTTGTCTCTTTCGCGGGTATTGTCATTGTTCTTGATGAGATTAGTGCAAATATCCGCATGATTCCAATTGAGGTCTGGGATGAACTTTCCAGGTCAATGCCCTCCCTTGCCGGATTTATTGGTCAATTTCCTGTGCTCCAGGTAGGTCAATTTATAATTCCGTTCCTGTCTCTTTCTGGGATGGCTTTGTTGATGCAGTTGCTCTTATTGAGGCGCCGCTTGCCGATTCGGCCTTTAATGCCAGGTTCATTATTGATTGGACTTTCGCTGACGTGTCTTAATTTAGTCGTTGGTAAAAGTATTATTTCACTTGGCTCTCGATTTCAGGCTTATGGCGTCATAGGTAGTGTGATTGTGCTTACAATATGGATTTGGATGGTTGGGGTTGTTGTTTATTTTGGGCAATGCCTAAATGTAGTTTTGACGCGCGAAGTTATATGTCGACGCGGAGAACCGAACCCCTGTAGCGACTGACATAGGCTGAGGATCAATCAAGATGAGCGTCAGCCGCTTAAGCAAGACTTTGAACAAGCTGTTCCCTAAGCCTCCTGCAGGCCTCTCTCCGGTCGTCACCGCTCTGGCGCTTCTGAGTATGGCTGTTGGTGCCGTCGTGCTGTTGCTTGGCCTGACATTTCTTGCGGTTCCGATTCTGGTGTTGGTGGGATTCGTGATCTCCATTACTGTTGGTCTGGTTTTAGGAGGCTGGGCGATGATTGAAGGATTAGCCGCCCTGGAGCGTTGGATGGAGCGGGACCCCCGCTTTCAGCGCTGAGATGGGTCGCCCTTCTCCCCTGCTCTGGCTGATCATTGCTCTGGTCATTTTGCTGCCGACAGCAGCAGGCAGGGCCCTTGTGGATCTCTTGGGCGGCTTGATGCTCCTGGCCTTGGCCATTCCCGTTGTTCTGACTGGTGTGGGTTGGATTGGCTGGAAAGTTCTGCAGTCGAGAATGATCACCTGTGAAAGCTGTGGGGCCCGCAGCCTCGCGAAGTCAGGCCAGTGTCCAGTCTGTGGATCAGGCTTCCCAGAAGCTAATGATCAAAACCGGGAATCATCCTCTGCAGAATCTTCTGTTCCTGCGAGTTCCGTGATTATTGACATCAGTGCCGAAGACGCAGGCTCTGAATCCTGAAGTTTGGCCACTGAATTTGCCAATTTCTCTTGCCCTCTGACTCGGTATTTAAAACTCTTATTCTTGCTGGAATGGTTTGTCCTTTTTGAGGGATATTTGGTCTTCATTATCCATTTTGGCTAAATGTCGCTCACGCAGGAATAGGAATAGTGGTGCGCCGCAGGCAAATGAGATCGTCACACAGGCAATCAATGCAATCCACCATCCCTTGATCTTGAGTCGCCTGGCTTCAACAACAATCCAGATACTCACCGCACTGGCGCCGATTAAAAGGTCTCTGCTCAGGGATCGAGAGGCTGCTGTCAGTGAGGCGTCCTCAAAAAAAGCTGCGATGTTGAATCCCTGCCCAGGTGAATCCTGAATGAATTCAAGATTTGCCTGCCAAGGCAACACAGCTCCCAGGATTGAGAGAATCAGGTAGATCCAGGGTAGTAATTTAGGCATCAGTTTTGTTTGGCAGCATCGTGTCTGGATCAAGTTCCAGAACGTTTTGTTCAACTGTATTCAGCAGTGCTTCGCAATGCTGAAGATAGACATTCCCATGCAGGTAATGATGTTGAAGATCTGCTACGGGAAGGCTGTCACTTTGCAATTCTGCTAGAAGCAGATCAAGGGCTTGCAGTGATTCTTCGTAATTTAAGGATTTGACATCTTGCTGCCAGTTTTCAAGCATCTCTTCGATGCTTGCTTGTTCAGTTCCAGTTGCTTCTGCTGATGGCTTGCTGTTCTTTCGGCCACTGTTGGCTCGCTTGGATGGGTTTTGCTCGTTCATTGCAAGACCTTGCCAGGTTGAATCGATTCTGTAATTGCATTGATCTCACCATCACAGAGGTGGATGTTGAGCATTGTGCCTCTGTTCAGCCCGCTGATGCTGCGGATGGTCTTGCCTTGATTGTCATGCACGATCGCAAAGCCACGCTTCAGCCAGCGTGATGGCGAGAGAGCCAGCAGCAGGGCCTGTCTCTGTTTGAGTTGCAGCCGCTGACGCTGAATCTGCAAGATCGGTGCAAGGGTGCGCCACCGCGATCGGCGTTCTGCAAGCCGCTGCTGCTCCCTGGTGATTAGCCAGCGTCGATGGTCATCAAGTCGCCTGCGACGCTGCAGCAAATGGCTCATCGCTGTTTCCCGGCTCGGCAGCAAGCTGACGATTGCAGCTGTGGGCGTGGCGCTGCGGTGGTCCGCCACCAGATCGGCCACAGTCAGATCATCCTCATGACCAAGACCTGTCACCACTGGGATTGGAAAGATGGCCAGATCCCTGCAGAGCTGTTCATCGTCAAACACCATCAGATCCTCACGACTTCCACCTCCACGTGCCACCACGATGGCGTCGAGATTCAGCTCCTGATGAAGATCGGCCAGACGACTCAGCACCTCCTGAATGCGAGCTGCCACAGCCCCCTGCACCGGAATCGGAATGATCAGAAGTCTTGTTGTTGGCCATCGTTCGCGGGCAGTGCGCAGCATGTCCGCCAGGGCTGAGCTGGGAACGCTGGTCAGAATCCCTATACAGCCCGGATAGGCGGGCAGAGGCCGTTTCCTGTGCTCGTCAATCACACCATCGCGTTCGAGCAGGGCTCTGACGCTTTCAAACTGACGCAGAACCGTGGTGAGGCTTGGCCTCATGTCGAGAACCTGCACGGCGAGATTTGCCCGTGCTGCCCAGAAATTGAGTTTGCCAACGATGGTGACGCCATCACCATCGTCCGGGCGATAGCTGAGCTGCCTCAGGGTTGAGGCCCAGGCAACGGCCGTGATGCTGACCTCACCATCCGTGAGCGTCATCCAGAGGTGACCTTTTTTGAGCTGAGGCTTCGACACTGATGCCTGCACCAGAAAACGCGGTGCAAAACCCCGTTCAAGCAGGTTGCCGATGGTCGCGTTGAGATCGCGAACTGTGAACTGTGGCAGCGATTCAGCGTTCAAGGCGTCTGTAGGCCAGGCCCCAGTAGATACAAACGAGAGCGCTGAGAACGGCCAGAGCCTGCCCCCAGCTGTGGCTCAGCTGAGTGGAGGCGATGCTGAAAATGATCAGTGCGCTGCTCAGCATGCGTGCACCGTCGCGTCTGTTTTTGACGAAAAACGCGGCCAAGGCTTTTGATCCGATTGTGTTCACTGTGGCTCAGCGCCAGCAAAGGCAGCAACAAACCCTGCCTGCTTCGCCCACGTCCTTTGCTGATCAAGGTTTGAGCCGCTGAGCCTGCGGGGAGGGGGCCCCGCGGCGGAACCTGTCGAAACGAGCCAGATTTGGTCATCTGTGTTTGTTGAGGCTCCCAACATTGAGGATCGCTGTCTCCGGAGCCCATTCCCTGGGCAAAAGCACCTTCGTCAATGATTGGGTGGCTGCCCGTCCGGGCACGATTCGAGAGGAGGAGCCTTATCGCGCCCTGGGTCTTCATGGCCCATACGAGATTCTGTTCAGGGATGAATCAAACCGCCTCCACAACGGCATCCAGCTGTATTACAACCTCTCCAGAGTTCTGCGCTATCGCTGCCCTTCTGATCAGGTGATCTTTGATCGTGCTCCGGCTGATTTCATTGCCTATTCCCAATACACCGCTGATTGCGGAACGACTGATATTGATGACAGTTTTGTCGGCACACTTGTTGAACCTGTTCGGGAGTCTCTTCAGTCTCTTGACCTGATCGTATTTGTTCCAAAAACAGAATCTGCTCCGGTGGCGATGGAGGATGATGGGATCAGGCCGGTTGATCATGCTTACCGTGATGCCGTCGATGAGATTTTCAAGCAGATGTATCGCGAAGATCGCTACGGTCTAATGGCTGAGTCGAGCACTGCTCAACTGATTGAACTCTGGGGAACCCGCTGCCAAAGGATTGAGCGGCTTGAGGCTGCGATCGTTGCGATGAGGGGCAAAAGCACTAACCCTGAAAAAGATCTTGGTGGTTTGCAGATCTGATTGCCGCCACGTGCATGGAGAGGGCAGGGGGGAATCAATGCTGGCGATCTTTATTTGCCGCTCTCCGTTTTTCCTTGGAGAGCCAGCGTCAGTTGTGGTGACGGTGACGCGTGCTGGCAACGATGAAGAGGATGGCATCGCAGCCTGGGAAATCAGCGGTTGCCTCCCATTGATCGGCTTCAGCAGGGATCGTCGCCGTTCCCTCTCAGCCGAGGCCGAGCTGGGAGACAATGCTTTGACCCGTCAGCAGTTCGGTGATCAGACCAAGGGCGACTCCGAGCATGGCCAGGCGGCCATTCCAGGTCTCGGCGAAGT
>DASCPR010000381.1:0-2466 GCA_036012625.1 Prochlorococcaceae cyanobacterium Fu_MAG_50 | reverse complement strand
GGCACAACCATGTGATTCGATTCAGTGTCGATTCGGCACTGCTGGTACTGCTGAAGCTGGAGCTGCCGCTTGCCGCTAGGCCCCCCATGCCACCGCCTTTGGGACTGTGCAGCAGAACCAGCAGCATCAGCACGATGCCTGATGCCACCCAGGTCCAGGAAAGAACAGTTGTGATCATTGCTGGATCTTAGAGAAAGCCCCTCAGGCCTGCGGTTCAGACCGGTTGTGGAAGCCGGGCGGAAAGGTTGGGCAGGAAGGATTCCAGGGGTTGTATCAAGGTGGTGCCTGTCATCGCTGCCGGTTGTGGAAGATCCAGCAGCTGCAGCAGGGTGGGGGCGATGTCCGCCAGGCCGCCGCCATCGCGGAGTTTGATGGCGTTCCCATAGCCGGCGACCTTGCGCTTTTCGCCTTCGATCAGAATCACCGGCACGGGATTGGTGGTGTGGGCAGTCCAGGCCTGCCCATCCGGCCCTTGCATCAACTCAGCGTTGCCATGATCGGCAGTGATCAGCATCGTGCCGCCGCTGCGTCCCACGGCTGCCAGCAACTTGCCGATGCATTGATCCACAGCAGAGATGGCCTCGGTGGCCGCCTCCAGGATCCCTGTGTGCCCAACCATGTCGGGGTTGGCGTAGTTGATCACCACGAGGGAGTAAGCACCGCTGTTGATTGCCGCTATGCAGCTTTCCGTGAGCTCTTTGCAGGACATCGCTGGTGAAAGGTCGTAGGTGGCAATCCGGGGGGATGGCACCAGATGTCTGTCTTCACCCTCCAGGGGCTTTTCGATGCCACCGTTCATGAAATAGGTGACATGGGGGTATTTCTCGGTTTCAGCCGTGCGGTATTGGCGCAAACCATGCTCTGTGATCACCTGTCCGAGGAGATGGTCGAGGGGTTCAGGAGGGAAAGCAACCTTCACAGGCAGATTGGCTTCGTACTGGGTGAAGGTGACGACGTCGAGTTCTGGACGCTGCTTGCGGCTGAAGTCTTCGAAGTCTGGGAGCGTCAGAGCCTGAATCAGCTGGCGGGCCCGGTCTGGGCGGAAATTGAACATCACCAGACCGTCCCCCTCTTGCATCACGGTGGGTCTCAGCCTGATCGGCTCAAGGAATTCGTCTGTGATCCCTTCGGCGTAACTGGCTTTCAGGGCCTCCTGGGCGGATAGTTCGCTGACAGGCAGGTCTGGGTCGGTGTAGAGGCTGTAGGCCTTCTGGATCCGTTCCCAGCGGTTGTCGCGATCCATCGCCCAGTAGCGGCCACAGAGGCTGGCCAGTTCTCCGGTTCCGTTTCTGGCGAGGGCCTCTTCAATCTTTTTGATCGGCTCTGCTGCATCCAATGGTGGGGTGTCGCGTCCATCGGTGATCGCATGCACAACAACCTTGCTGATGCCCGCAGCTGAGGCCCATTGCAACAGCCCACAGAGATGATCCACATGGCTGTGCACACCGCCGTTGGAACACAGGCCGATCAAGTGAAGTGTTCCTCCGGATAACTTCAAGCGTTCAGCCAGTTCAGCCAGGGCACTTGTCTGTCCCAGCTCGCCATCGCGAACCGTTTCGCTGATGCGTACGAGTTCCTGGCGGATCACCCGTCCGGCACCAATGGTGAGGTGGCCCACCTCGGAATTGCCCATCTGGCGATCCGGCAGGCCCACGTCGGAGCCACTCGCTGCAACAAGGGTGTGGGGATAGGCCTGCCAGAGGGCATCCATGACAGGGGTGTCGGCGGAACGGATGGCGTTGCTTTCCGTTCCCTCCCGGTGTCCCCAGCCATCCAGAATGGTCAGAACTACAGGTGCAACCTGGGCGGAACTCTTGGAATCTCCGTTCAAGGTGTTCTGCATTGTCACCCGTTTGGATTACGTCTCAAGGACTTCCCTATTTCAAGCTACCTCCACCCGGCGAAGATGAAAGCCCTTGAAACCACAACCCTTAGCTTTTACCGATTCCAGGCTGAAATGTCTCGACAGAGTCCGCATACACTGACGATCCAGGGATTCAGCCCATGACCAACGCCGGTGGCGAGGAGCGGGTTGAAATTCTCTCTGCGCAGGAACTGAGACGCACCCTGATGCGACTGTCTTCCCAGGTTCTGGAGTCGGTCCCCGACAGCAGTGAGCTGTTGCTGCTTGGCATTCCGACCCGGGGAGTTCACCTCGCCCGTGTCCTGGCTAAGGAGTTGCATCTCCAGACCGGCCATCCCATCGCTCAGGGCAGTCTGGATCCAACCTTTCATCGCGATGATCTCGAGCGGGTGGGCACCCGCATGGTGCAGCCAACCGATCTGCCCACCTCTGTTGAAGGGCGTCAGGTGCTTTTGGTTGATGATGTGATCTTTACCGGTCGAACTGTGCGTGCGGCGATTGAGGCACTGCAGGCCTGGGGCAGGCCCCAGCGGGTGATGTTGCTGGTGATGGTGGATCGGGGGCATCGGGAGCTGCCGATCCAGCCGGATTTCTGCGGACGC
>DASCPR010000380.1:0-1765 GCA_036012625.1 Prochlorococcaceae cyanobacterium Fu_MAG_50 | reverse complement strand
ATCTTCAGATTGCGGATGTCATCCGCCTTGATCACGCCATCAATCGGTCGATCAACGGGTTTCTCGAACAGCTCTTGGATAGTGGTGGCGGTCATGGGTTTTAGCTGCCGAAGTAGTCGAGGTTGGTGGCGCGGTAGTGGGGGTTTTCGATCTTGCTAAGCGTGCTGGTGCCGAAGAGCCGTAGATAGGAGCCTCCATCGGCGTCTTGTTTGTATTCACCGGGGAAGAAAATCACCACCGGGTGGCGCACCATCGCCGGTTGCAGGGCTTCAAGAATCGTGTGGGTGCGCAGGAAGGGATACACCCGGCCTGATCCGGTGATCAGGCTCACCTGGCTGTCGTCACCAAGGGCTTCCATCAACTTTGGCACCAGGGCGCTGGTGGGTTCGGCGACGTTTTGCAGAGTGTCAAACAGGTCGCTTTTGCTCCAGTCGGGCTCGTCTTCCAACACATCATCCAGATACCCCTTGGCTTCGAGTAGTTCCAACACCAGTTCAAACAAATCCACGTGCTTTACCCGAATGCCCTTTTGACGCAGCACCTGTTCGGTGCCATCCACCACACGGCGCAGCTCGTCGTCATCTGAGGGGCTGTAGGTCTGGATGAAGATTGGTACTTCCTTGGCGACGCCACGCATCTCCAGGAAGTCGGGGCGAATCAGAATCTCCTGCAGGCGATGGTCGAGACCGTTCACGCTGCTCATGCTTTGGCCCTCTTCTGCTTGGGCTTCAGCAGGAATCCGACGCGCAGCTCCGGGGCGTTTTCCTCGATCATGGCAAGGGCTTGTGGGCTGAGGCTCGGTCGCTGCACTGTTCCAAGTAGCCCGGAGCGGTTGGCTTTGCCCGATAGCAAGCCAACTTCCCTAGCCATGCCCAATAGGGTGGAACGAACCTTCTTCTCTGAGCTGTTGGAGAGGGCCTGCAATTCTGGATGCTGTTGCTCGCAGACTTCATAGAAGCCAGTCATATCAGAGCGTCTAAGTACCGGATCACTGCCCTGAATTTTGTTGAGCAGCAGGTCTCGCGTCAGCTCGACGGTCAGCTCGATGCGCTTGAGCACCGCCAGCCAGGCCATTGCCAAGCGGTCATCGCTCATGCCTTCAGCCAACAGCATCAGTTGGGGCTCGCTCAAGAGCTGCAGACGTTGTCTGAGTTCTGACTCCAGCCGTTTGGCGCTCGCCAGCGATCGTGTTTGCAGCGCATTACGTTCAAGCACCAGTCCGCGAGCTTGTTTCCAGTTTCCAGCCTCCTTGTAGGTGCGAGCAATGACAGCAGCGAGATCTGGCTTCAGGCCAGCTGCGGTGAAGCTCAAGCAGTATCGAGAGTTTTTCAAGAATATTCGAACTTCATTGAACAACCGCTCACTTAATTTGCTCAACATATTTTGGCTCAAAGCTCTTTCTTGGAAAGGGTTTAGGGAAGGATTTTTTGGAAGAGAGATGACCCAGTTGTTTGTGGACATAGATGTGATAACAACTTTGCTCAGAATTATTTGTGTTTTTTGAGTGATTCACATCCCCCATTCGGGGGATTGAGATGCTGCAGCTGCAAAGCGGAGTGAGTCGGGCACCGTTATTGCCAGCTCTATCAAGTCTTGATCATTTCTGGCGGCTTTGAAAGGGGCAAATCTTCCCTTTTTTGCCGGCTGGAGGTCTGCAAGGCCTAGCGCACAGGATCTGCCCCACGTCCTCGTCCATCGAAGGGCCATCGCGTCAATGGCCATCGAGGTTGCGGATGGAGAGAGTGGCCAACAGGGGGGCGCCGCC
>DASCPR010000379.1:0-2639 GCA_036012625.1 Prochlorococcaceae cyanobacterium Fu_MAG_50 | reverse complement strand
GCTACAGATGAGATAGACATCAAACATTCATGTCGAGCCAAACAATCAAGCTCAGCGACAAGGCGGATGCACTCGTCGCCCAGCTCCAGAAAATGATCTTCAACCGCAGACGCAAAAAGGTCACAGCTGCAGGTGTTGTTGAGACCCTGGTTGAAAGTGCTGCCAAGTCCTCAGGAGACAAAAGGTTCGCCACATCCTGGAAGAACCTGATCAAAGACATCGACGAAGCCGCCAAGATGTCCTATGCACACGGCAGCAAGCCATCCGGACTCAGTGAGACGGAATGGGCCCTGGTGATGTCCCATCGCTCCAGAGCAGGAGCCAAGGCCAAGCCAGCCGCAAAGAAAACCACGGCGAAGCCAGCCGCCAAAAAAGCAGCAGCCAAGCCTGTAGCAGCAAAGTCAGCAGCGAAGGCCAAGCCTGCGGCCAAAAAGGCCGTGACCAAAAAAGCGGCTTCGTCAACAACAACATCAACAAGTGCTGATGAAGGTCGCCCTGCCCGAAGAGCGCGCAAGTCGCCGAGCTCTCTGGCAGCGCGGATGGCCAAGGCCGCCAAGCAGGCGGCTCTCACCTAGACGGGATTCTATTGACCATTCAGGGGGGCCCAGGCTGTACTCGTCAGCAGCTTGGGTCCCCTTTATTCATTCACATAATCAATAGCAAAGCCTAGGAGGTTTGCTTCTGAGCTTTTCACCTGCAAAGAGCCAATGACTTTCCAGGCTTATGCAACCAACTCTTCAACAATGGCAAAGGTCAAATCGGAATGAGGTTTGCGGAGCTCTATCATCTTTTGATATTCAGGGTCTGAATAAGCCGCTTCTGCAGCTTGCCTGGATTCAAATTCAATAATAATTGCCACTTCGCCAGGCTCTCCCTCTCGCACATCTGTATCCATTTCTCTGACAAGGAACCTGGCTCCAGTTTTCTCTACATACTGGATCAGCTTGTTGATATATGGAACCATAGCGAGAGGCGTGTGAATTGTGCCAGTACTGATCCAATACCCCTTTGCCATAGCAAGCTGAAAAACGTTTTCTACGCTCACATCCTATCTGCTTCTCAGCCAATCACAATGCCGCAAGCATGCAGAAGCCAAACCCATCAACCCATCAGCACAAACAAGCTCAGCTTTTGGAGGCACTTTCAACAACGTTGCATAACAGTCAATTCAAGGAGAGCCAGATCATTACCTTGATGAATGTTGTGGAGTATTTTCCCACGAATACAGAGTCAATCAAGAGCACTCAAAACCTCAAAGGCAACCCTCTGCCAAGCCATCATCAACAGAACCATATTGCTGATGATGGCTTTCAAAGCGATGGAGCCCGAACGGCTTAAACCCACAAACCGATCATCGTGGCCCCAGCCACAGAAGGGATCAAATTAAATAGGGATGGGCGGGATCACCTTTGAAGGGACCCACAACCTGGGAGGTGATCCAACCGCCATAGAAACGTCCTGGTTGGGGGATCACGGTTTCTCCATTGACGTAGCAATGATCCATGCGTCCGGGGTAGAGCGCGTACCAACCCGCCAGGGCCTTGAATGTTGGCGAGGGATCTGGATAGGTCCAGATCGCCCCCTCGAGGCGTTGATCTGCGATCAGCAGATCCCAGTAGGTGGCGACGCCCTTCCATTCACAGAAACTGCTGCGGCGGCTGCGTATTAGGAGATCCTTCCGCATCGACTCTGGCGGGAGGTAGTAGGTGGGTGGATGGAAGGTCTCGAGCACCCGTAGGCATTCATGTGTTTCACAGATCCTTACCCTGAGGGCCTCCACAATCACATGATCAGAGCAGGCCACAAGAGCTGGCGGACGCGGGTACTCAGCAACAATCTCAGGGCGCGTCATCTTGCTCCTTCACCAGATCTGTTTCTATAGCAATGAAAGGACTCACAGGTGTATGCCATGAGCGAAGAACAACCCTTGCCTGCTGCTCTTCCGCGTGTGCAGATCTTCTGCACTGGCGGCACGATTGCTGGCCAAGCCAGCTCCAGCACAGATCTCAGCAACTACAACGCCGGCACCCTGATGGGCCAGCGGCTTCTTGATGGGATCCCGGAGGCTCAGACCCTGGCGGAGCTTGAGGTTGAGCAGGTGACGAACCTCAACAGTGCTGATCTTGGTTTTGAAGATTGGCTTGAGCTTCTGTGCCGCATTGATGCGGCCTTTCGCGATGATCCAGCTCTCGCTGGGGTTGTGGTGACCCATGGCACCAACACCATTGATGAAACGGCCTATTTCCTCAATCTCACCCTTCCCCATGATCGTCCTGTGGTGCTGGTGGGAGCCATGCGTCCTGCCACAGCCTTAAGTGCTGATGGACCGTTGAATCTTTTTCAGGCGATTCAGGTGGCCACGAGCCCGGAAGCTCGTGGTTGCGGTGTTGTTGTCTTGATCAATGAGCAGATTCATGGCGCCAGGGCTGTGAGCAAAGTTTTCACGGAGGGAGTGGCGGCATTCCGATCCAGCGGCTGCGGACCCCTGGGCAGAATTGAGTGCGGTGAAGTGAGGATGTCTCATCGCCCCAGAGGCCAGCACACAACGTCGTCGTGGTTCCGCCTGGGCCAAGCTGCGAATCCTCTAGGCAACACAGAGCCAAAGGCATGGCCCATGGTTGAGATCCTCTATGGCTACG
>DASCPR010000378.1:0-4236 GCA_036012625.1 Prochlorococcaceae cyanobacterium Fu_MAG_50 | reverse complement strand
AAGCAACAAGAGCACTGCCATACAACACAAAGCAAATAACAGTCAGCGCTATGGCCAACAATCTTCGCTCCAGAAATCCAATCAACAATAAATAACCAAGCAGCCCATAAACAACACCCGAGAGCCCATGACTGGTGGACGACCAGAAGAGCCAAACAGGGATTTCCATGAACAACACACCAATCCAAACGGCAAGGTATGGGCGCAGACCTTTGCTGAGGACAAGCCAGCTCAAGGGTAAAAATACAAGCGTATTAGAAAGCAGGTGAACAAAACCTGAATGGCTGAATGGTGCTGTTAGAAGTGTCCACCATGGAGTTCCAGGCCCCATGGGCAGATTCCAGCCACCCGCGAAACCAAGCTGATCCACCAATTCCTGAAGCCAGGCCAGTCCGATCAACAGCAGTGGCAAGAGCAATCGAAGCCTGATTCTCAAGGCTAAGTTCGTTAAAATTAAATTGTAACCATCGATTCCGCATATCGTTACTGCCAATTCAATTACAGCTGAAAAGCTGCCACGGTAGATTGCACCTCAATGCAATAGCTACAAGTTCAATGTTATTATATTTTCATCAAAAAGCTCGACAATCAATTCTACCAAGCCAGATCATCAGCAATCATCTCTATAGCGATTCCCTGAATTTGTTTATCAATAACAATGATGCTTTGCAGGTTGATGCCAATGGCTGAGCAGTGGGCAGAGACTGACTGGTCAGGGGATCATCGCTGAGCTCAAGGAATCAGAGCAGCAGCATGAGCAAATTCGCTAGACCATGGCCAGTGAATTTACTTCCCAAAAACCCATGAGGTTGGCTGTTAGTGGCGCTTCCGGAAAAACCGGTTTCCGCATCGCAGAGGAAGGTCTTGCCAAGGGCTACAGCATGCGCTTACTCCTGCGCAGAAATTCTCAGCTGCCTGAGACTCTGCGTGATTGCGATCAGCAACGCCTGTCCCTCTGGGATGATCATGACCTCGATCGGGCGCTGGAAGGCTGCGATGCCCTGGTCATCGCTACAGGTGCAAGGCCCTCCATCGATCTGACGGGGCCTGCAAGGGTGGATGCCTGGGGGGTGAAACGTCAGGTTGCCAGTTGCAAGCGGGTTGGGCTGAAGCGGGTTGTGCTCGTCAGCTCTCTTTGTGCCGGGCGATGGCGTCATCCCCTCAACCTCTTCGGTCTGATCCTTGTCTGGAAGAGAATTGGCGAGCAGGCTCTCGAGCAGAGTGGCCTCGACTGGACAGTGATTCGGCCGGGAGGCCTTTCGGAACGAGAAGAGGATCTCAGTGGTGAAGGCATTCGCTACTCCCCTGCAGACCAGCAGGAAAACGCCTCAATCCCCCGTCGGCTGGTGGCACGCTGCTGTCTGGAAGCCCTCAGCACACCGTCTTCGATCGGTCGCATCATTGAGGTCACCAGTGACCCAGAACTGCCACTGATCTCCATGGATCAGGCGCTAGAGACCGCCCTAACCCAGCCGTCATAGGCTCTACTTTGTTACCGCACAGGACATGAGCAACAACGCCAGGATCGATGCCCTGCAACTGATGCTCACAGACCTGCGCATGCGCAATGAACCGATACGCCATAAAGCCGCCTTCCGCGGCTGCCAACCGGAATTCCAGTCACTGGTCACACGCCTGATTCAACAACTGGAAACAGAACTGACTGAGGCAAAAATGCAACATCGCAATCGGCCACAGAGTCTTGATTAAAACAATCATCAAGCCCCATAGCAGGCTCAGCCTTAGATGTATTAATTCATCCCTAAGCTCCAGCAAATCAAAACGGTAAATTCAAGATTATTGCCTTCTAACGCAATGGAAAGGTTGAATGTCAACCCATACAGCTGTACACATAAAATCTTTTTGGCTTTAACAACAAACGATCACTCTGCTGACTTTTAACGTGCAGACAGCAGCTCACGAGGACGAGCGAAACAAACTTAAATGCCAGGCCCGAAACATCATGTCACATCATCACGATCAGGCTCAATTCACAGCTCTGACCATGAGAAAGCCTGGTATCACAATGAAATCTAGTGTCCTTCCGATAAAGGCACCAGGGGAGAGGCCCGATCAGCTGTTCAGATGGTGGCGCCCCCCCCATAACCCGTCTAGAAAACAGTCACTGTGTTGGAGAGAGATGAGCGTGGGGAAATTCAAGGCCATGCCCCATCATGAAGCCACAAACTCCGGCAGGGAAGTTCTCAACTGCCTGTCTGAACGAAATGCACGTAGGTTGGCGACAAACCTGAATAACACCTTGCGTCCTGTCATGGAGTCTTTCAACCAGGATGTGCTGGATCTGCTTCAGAGATAGCCAGCAACTTTAGCTCAGTTAACTAGAGAAGCCATTCATTTTTAGATTCAACTCTTCTGATGAGCGACGGCTCACACCAAGAGGCAAGCACTTATCAAAACAGAAACAATAGGTTTTTATTGCTGAGCCACTCAAAATCAGTTTAATTCATTAATATTAATCAGGTTAATTCCAAAGGATAGTTAAGCAGCTACCTTTAAATTCGAGGCCTGGCTGCATTCGATTGATCAAGAACATCAAAACCTGTCCTCAATCCTGACCGGTCGCCTGTCCTGAATCCTGCGCTGCAGCCTCAAGCTCCTGTCGATAGGCCGCCGGTGCAAGAACCAGAAACAAACCCCACCAGGCAATGACAACCAATGCACTGAGAACTGTGAACCAGAGGCGGTGGGGCCACAACTGGGTGATGGCAACGGCAACAACCCCTGTCAGCAGGATCGACCAGGGTTGACACCACCAGGGTTTTTGCTCCCAGAGAGAAGCAGGATTGGCTTGCGGGTGATTCATCGCCATCTCAGCCCATCATCTCAATTGATCCATGCTGCCGGCAGCATGGAGTTCAACCAGGGCGTCGTAGCCACCAATCGACGTTCCATCAACAAATACCTGGGGGAACGTACTGCTGCCGCTTCGTTTCTGAACGGCGCGGAAAGCATCATCATCCTCAATGGTCGTAACCCTATGAGGGATCTCCAGACTGCTAAGCATCTTCAGAGCCTTTGTCGACCATGGGCAGCCGGATAAAACTGCGATTTCCAGCCTTGCCTGCATCGGTACTGGCAGCTGATTGCTGCCGGTGGGCAAGGAAGGGAGCTGTTGATCCAGCAACCCCACCAGAACATCCGCGGCTTTCAGCACCAGTGAGCCTTGCTCAAGATGGCCTCCCCACACTTGGCAGGCGCCATCGGAAAGGCTGAGATGGAGATGAACATGCCCAGGCGAGATGGTGCCATTCAGGGTGATGATTTCAAGATCTCCCTCAAGAACGGTGGGTTGCGGTTGACCAGGGCACTGAAATGCGGCTCTTGAGAGATTGCCAACAACCCCCAGTACGTATCCGCTGGCGCTCTCGTCGCGGGCTAATTGCTCAAGACTGCCACGAAGGTCACTGCCTGGGCCCAGCTTCATCGCCAGTGAACGCATCAAACACCTCTTAAGCGATGGCAAGATTACGCGGTTTGCAGCAAGAACAGCAAAAAAACTACGATCACACGGCCATGATACGTTAACGGTACGCATACGTTACTTTAACGTGTCATTACTCCAAACACTGATGCTTGAATTGCAGGATCGCCTGCAACCTGAGCAACCACAGCCATCTGCAGGGGATGTAGCCGATGAGGCGGCTTCAGAACGCCTCAACGTGACCTTGCCCGGCGGGGTGATGAATCGACTCAAGCAACAGGCCCTGGCAGAACGCCGTAGCTGCAGCAGCCTGGCGACATTTCTGATTGAAGATGGTTTGCGGCGTCACGATCCACTCAGTTGAATTCAGACATGCACTTCAGATCCATGCGGGGATGTCGGCTTGTGATCAGCGCCTATCCACAATTCAGTTACAACGCCAGTGGTGGAGGCGGCGTAGGCAAGTTGATGGCAGCAGATCCCGAAGGCAACCAGAAGCTCTGGTTTGAAACGAAGACCCTGTCGATTCCACCTCTCAGTTGGCAAACCACGCGAATTCTTGGATTACCACTGCCACCTGGGCTGCAGATCAAGATCATCCCCCAATCCCTGCAGGGACATTTAAACCACAGAACAGCTGAAGTGGTGTTGCACCTTGATGCCCTGTTCCGTTTCTCAGTTGGTCGATGGCTTCAGGCACCGGATCTGAAAGTGAAGACGACACTGAGCACCGGCTTTCTGCAGAGTCAGCGCCACAGGGTGGAGGGTGTGCCGCTGAGGGCTGACGGCGGTGC
>DASCPR010000377.1:0-2255 GCA_036012625.1 Prochlorococcaceae cyanobacterium Fu_MAG_50 | reverse complement strand
GGCTGGCCCAGTTGCAGCACGGCCAGCCATGGCGGACCCTGCCCGCTGTTGAGCAGCGCCAGCTGCGCAATCGCATTTATCGGGAGGTGACCAAGGAGCTCTGGATCGGCACCTTCCATGCCCTGTTTGCACGGCTGCTTCGCTTTGACGTTGATAAGTTCAAGGATCCTGAAGGCCTCAGCTGGACGCGACAGTTCTCGATCTACGACGAATCCGATGCCCAGAGCCTGGTCAAGGAGATCGTCACCCAAGACCTGCAGCTTGATCCCAAACGCTTTGAACCCAAGAAGGTGCGCTGGGCAATCAGCAATGCCAAGAATCAGGGCTGGATGCCCGATCAGCTCGAGGCCGCCGCGGAAGGTCAGCGGGGCAAGCTCACGGCTGAAACCTATCGCCTCTATCGCAAGGCCCTGGCGGCCAACAATGCCCTCGATTTTGACGATCTGCTGCTGCTGCCGGTTCAACTGCTGAAGCAGAACGAGCAGGTGCGCAG
Source organism: Prochlorococcaceae cyanobacterium Fu_MAG_50 (assembly GCA_036012625.1). Classification (GTDB taxonomy): domain Bacteria; phylum Cyanobacteriota; class Cyanobacteriia; order PCC-6307; family Cyanobiaceae; genus DASCPR01. Next base: position 1,762 of record DASCPR010000377.1, on the reverse strand, counting down.
CTACTGGCACCGCCGCTTCCGCCATCTGCTCGTTGATGAATATCAAGACACCAACCGCACCCAGTACGAGCTGATCAAGCTGCTCGTGACGGACGGGGTCGATCCCGCTGATTTTTCCGATTGGCAGGGGCGTTCGGTGTTTGTGGTTGGCGACGCCGATCAGAGCATCTACAGCTTTCGTGCTGCGGATTTCACGATTCTGATGGGCTTCCAGGACGACTTCGGGGACAGGGCCGCTGACGATGCCACCCGCACGATGGTGAAGCTGGAAGAGAACTATCGATCCACGGCCACGATCCTGGCGGCGGCCAATGCCCTGATTGCCAACAACACCGAGCGCATTGACAAGGTGCTCAGGGCCACCAGGGGGGAGGGGGAGCTGATCACCCTGACCCGCTGTGATGACGAAATCGCCGAGGCCGAGGCCGTTGTGCATCGGCTGCGGATGCTGGAGGCGGCCCATCCCGAGCTCAGCTGGCGGGACATGGCCGTGCTCTATCGCACCAATGCCCAGTCGCGGGCCATTGAAGAAGCGTTGGTGCGCTGGAGCATTCCCTACATCGTGGTGGGTGGGCTGCGCTTCTACGACCGCCGCGAAATCAAGGATGTGCTCGGTTACCTGCGTTTGTTGATCAATCCCGCCGACACGGTGAGTCTGCTCAGGGTGCTCAACGTGCCCAAACGGGGCATCGGCAAAACCACGGTTCAACGGCTCACCGATGCCGCCAATCAGCTGGGCATTCCCCTCTGGGATGTGGTGAGTGATGGGGAAGCGGTGCGATCCCTTGGCGGACGATCCGCCAAGGGGTTGTTGCAGTTCTGTGAGCTGATCAATGCTCTCCAGCAGCGTGTTCAGGAGGCGCCACCCTCTGAGTTGGTGCAGCTGGTGATGGAGCAGAGCGGCTATGTCAAAGAACTGATTGCAGAAGCAACGGATGAGGCGGAAGAACGCCGCCGCAATCTGCAGGAATTGGTCAATGCTGCTCTTCAGTATCAGGAAGAGAATGAGGAGGGTGATCTTGAGGGCTTCCTCGCTTCTGCAGCACTGGCTTCCGATGCAGACAGCAAGGACACCGCCGCCGACAGGGTGACCTTGATGACCCTGCACAGCAGCAAGGGCCTTGAGTTCCCAGTGGTTTGCCTTGTGGGTCTGGAACAGGGCCTGTTCCCGAGCTATCGGTCATTGGATGATCCCGCCTCCCTTGAGGAGGAGCGGCGCCTCTGTTATGTGGGCATCACCCGGGCCAAGGAGCGCCTGTTTTTGTCCCATGCCAGTGAACGCAGGCTCTGGGGTGGGATGCGTGAGCCGGCGGTGCCCTCGATGTTTCTTGCCGAGCTGCCGGAAGCGCTGATTCAGGGGGATCTTCCCCAGAGTGGCGGTGCGGCGATCAGGCGGGAACGTCGCCTGGATCGCTTGACCCGGGTGGATCGAGACGACAGCCGACGGGTGGCCCAGGGCGGCGATGCTGGCACCCCAAGCAATGCGGTGCGCCGCCGTCAGGCAGGCCCTGCTCCAGGCCAGGCCTGGTCAGTGGGGGATCGTGTGGTTCACGCCAGCTTCGGGGAGGGAGAGATCACCCACACCTTCGGCAGTGGCGCCAAGGTGTCGATTGCTGTGAAATTCATGGGCATGGGCCCGAAGATCCTGGATCCCCGGCTGGCACCGATTGAGCCCCTGAATCTCAGCAATGGTTGAGGTTGGCGGCCATCCGCCTGGGCTGCTGCTCATCCGTGGGCTCGGCCACAGTGGCAGCACGATTCT
>DASCPR010000376.1:0-1698 GCA_036012625.1 Prochlorococcaceae cyanobacterium Fu_MAG_50 | reverse complement strand
ACGGTTGCCCATGTGCAACCGTTGCTGCGCCACTCTCTGGCCGCACACTTCGGCCTGGCCTGGCAGGTGAGCAAGCTGGAGGCGGAAGCATTTGCGTCAGATCTCTCGGGGTGATAGCCCTGGGCTGATCCCCGGTGATGGCGAGCTGATGGGCAGCAAGATGTTGAGTGACGATGGGATGGGCCGAAATCAGGGGGGCCAGATCCCGCCCGCAGCTCTGGCCAGGGCCCAATGGCATCCCCGTTCCCAGGAGCTCAAGGCCCTTGCGGGTCAGGCCCATGTGGCCGCGCTTGGGCGAGTTGATCAGATCTGGCCCTGGCTGGATCTGCACCATGGGGATGTGCTTGCGGTGGAGGCGCCCCATGCAGCCCATCCCGAGCAATTCAATTACAGGGATCTTGCCGCCCGCATTGCCAGGGCTGCTGCGGCTTTTCGAAAGCTCGGAATCGTCAGTGGGGATGTTGTGGCCCTGTTTGCGGAGAACAGTCCCCGCTGGCTGGTGGCGGATCAGGCCCTGATGCGCTCCGGTGCCGCTGATGCTGTTCGCGGTGCCGCCGCTCCGATTGAAGAGCTTCATTACATCCTTGCCGATTCCGGCGCCAAGGCCCTGGTCGTTCAGAACGCTGATCTGTGCAGCAAGCTGGCCCTGACCCCAGAGCAGCGCAGTCGACTGAGCTTCGTGCTGCAGCTTGAAGGTGAACCCTCTGAGGGGGTGCTCGGCTGGGAGGACCTGCTGGCCGCTGCTGAAGGGCAGCAGGCACCGGATCCGACCCAGGGGCGCGGCCAGGAGACGGCGGCGGCCACCATTGCCACGATCCTCTACACCTCAGGCACGACCGGCAAACCCAAGGGGGTGCCCCTCAGCCACGGCAACCTGCTGCATCAGATGCGCTGCCTGGCCTGTGTGGCACACCCCTCCCCCGGGTCAGCGGTGCTGAGTGTGCTGCCGATCTGGCATGCCTATGAACGCAGCGCTGAGTATTACTTCTTCTCCTGTGCCTGCAGCCAGAGCTACACGACGATCAAACAGCTCAAACGGGATCTCCCCCGCGTCCGCCCGCTTGTGATGGTCACGGTGCCTCGGCTGTGGGAAGCGGTTCAGGTTGGCTTTAACGACGCCTTGAAAGCCATGCCTTCAGGGAAGCAGCGTCTGCTGAGGCTGGCCCTGGCCAACAGTGGCGCCCAAAGGCGGGCCTGGCGCCAGGCCAGGAATCTGCTGCTGGCCCCGGTGAGGCCCCTCTCCCGCCTGCAGGCGCTGGGCGAGGCAACCCTGCGCTGGCCATTGCACGGGCTTGCCGCCGCTCTGCTTTGGCCCAAGGTGCTCAAACAGCTCTGTGGTGGTCAGTTGCGCTTCCCGATCAATGGGGGAGGAGCGATCGCTCCCCACGTGGATAGCTTCTTCGAGGCTGTGGGGATCGAGCTGCTGGTCGGTTACGGACTCACTGAAACCAGTCCGGTGGTGAGTTGCCGCCGCCCCTGGCGCAATATCCGCGGCAGTTCCGGACCACCGCTGCCGGAGACGGAGTTCCGCATCGTTGATCCGGAGACGGGCTCTGCCTTGAGGCTTGGCCAGCGTGGCCTTGTCATGGTTCGTGGCCCCCAGGTGATGGCCGGCTATCTCGGCAAGCCCGAGGCCACGGCCAAGGTGCTTGATCGGGAAGGCTGGTTCGATACCGGAGATCTCGGCATGTTGCTCGC
>DASCPR010000375.1:0-6384 GCA_036012625.1 Prochlorococcaceae cyanobacterium Fu_MAG_50 | reverse complement strand
TGACCAAGTTTCGGTTCGGTGCCGTCAAGCAGGCGTTTGATGTTGCTGCGATGCCGCCAGATCACCAGTGCGGCCACCACCAATGCCAGGGCCAGGTAGGCCGGACGCAGAGCACCACCTTGAAAGCTCAGCAGCATCAGAATTGGCAGTGACACTGCCGCGGCGATGCTGGAGAGGGAGACGATCCTGCTGAGGCTGAGCACGGCCAGAAACACCCCGAAGCTGGCCAGACCCACTGGCAAAGCGATCCCCAAGAGCATGCCTAGGGCTGTGGCCACAGCTTTGCCCCCTTTCCAGCCAAGCCAGACCGGCCAGATGTGGCCAGCGAGGGCGGCAAGACCTGCTGCCACCTGCCAGCCATCATCAAGGTGCAGGGCTTTAGCCAACAGCACCGCTGCTGCGCCTTTGCCTACATCCACCAGGAAAACCACCAATGCAGGGCCTTTGCCCACTTGGCGCAGCACGTTGGTGGCACCGGTGGATCCCGATCCCAGCTGGCGTAGATCCCGGCCATCCAACCAACGCACCGTTAAATAGCCCGTTGGCAAGGAGCCGAGCAGATATCCAGCCAGCAGGGTGAGCAGTTCCTTGAGCAGGGGCAGATCTGGCATCAGAGCAGCTCGTCTTCGTCGAAGCGTTCATCCGGACCAGCCGCAAAGGCAAGCCAGAGGGGAAACTGAAGCACAGAGATCGCAACAGCACCTTCAGCGGCATCGATCAGGATCATGGGCACATCGCCGCGATCTTCGAGTCGATCGGCCCGTTCGATCAATGCACTGGCGCGTTCAAACAGCACGATTCCGCTCTGCGGCCCAAAATCTTCACGGCCGAGACCGAGGCAATCCTGAAGTCCGCGTCGCCATTCCCCCAGCCTTTCAGGCTGACCGGCCAGCACAAGGGTCTGGAAACGGTCTCCATAGAGCTCGCCGAGGATTGAGATCAGCCCTGCAGAAACAAGGATATTGCGGGTTCTGCTGCCCCGGCTGGGCTGGGCGCCGCGGCCCCCCTGACTTAGAAACCAGTCTTCCAGCAGGGCAATGTCCTGGTTGTCGAGGCTGCGCCGCAGGGTCCAGGCGTCGGCGTAAACATCTGGTTGGCCTTGAAAGCGATTGAGGTTTTTCTGGATCAGATCCGCATCGGGTTTGAAGGTATCGGCCACGGCTGCTGAGGCCGGTTGCGGCTCGGAACTGGCAGGGGCCTCAGCGGCTTGATCGAGGGGTGAGGGTTGAACCACCATCGGCTGAACAACCAGATCCAGCTGTTCAACGGAGTGGGCAAGATCCTGGAGGGCTCCGGTGAGGTATTCCTGGAAGCCTTTGACCCGCCTTGCCATCGCATCGGACTGGCCGGCGAATGACCCCCTCAGTGCTTCCTCCAGCTGGGTCTTGCGGTTGGAGAGCTCTTCAACCTCCTGACTCAGCTGCTGGCGGCGTTGCTGCAGATCGCTCAGGGCGAGCTTCAGCAGTGGTTCCATGGCCCCAGTGGCCTCTGAAGGCGTGCCAGGTAAATCCCTGCCACTCAAACCCGCATCACTCAAATCCCTGTCACTGGGGGCTGTGTCTGGCTGGGAGGCTGTTTCTGCTGATGCGCTTGTTTCTGCTGATGCGCCCGTTTCCAATGACGCGCCAGAAACTGACGTGCCAGTTTCTGGCTGGGAAACAGCATCCTTCCTGGGAAGGGGCTCTGGTCGTGGTGGGTCGTTTACTGGCATGGACGGACCGTGCGGGGCTTGTGATCAGACCTCAGGTGCTGGAGGCGTCGTTGCTAGAGGGGGAGGTGGCAGAGGGGCGTTGCAGGGGGCCAACCCTCAGCTCTAGCTGGCTTTTCAGCGCGATGGCATCAAACAGAATCGGCAAAAGGTGCGGACTGGCTTGCTCCCGGAAATACAGGATGCCTGGCAGGCCGGGTAAAAACATCCTCCAGGCGAGCCAGCTCTCAAAGGGGAAGCGGCGGATTTCCCTGCCTGCCTGCCAGAGCACCAGATCGTTGGCGGTGAATTCCAGGCGCAGCAGAAAGGCCTGCAGCAGCAGAAACAGGCCAAGAGCACAGACAATCAGGCTCAGCCAGGGATGCAGCGGCAATGGCAGCAGGGACAGGCCAAGGGCTGTGATCAGCAGAGGCAGGCGTGGATTGGGGGCAAGGATCACGCTCTGATCATTGTCTGGGGATCGGGTTGGTGAGGTTGTCATGCGCCGAAGAGAACCTGCGTCAGCAGCACATCCATCATGGAGACAGTGACAAGAATCATCACCACGGCCCCGGTGGTGCTGGTCCCCACCTCCTTGGGGCCGCCCCTTGTTGTGAGCCCCCAGCCACAGGCAATGACGGCGATCTGAAGCCCAAAAACCAGGGCCTTGATCAACATGAAGGGAAGGTCCTCCGGTGAAAGCCAGGTGCGCACGGAATTCCAGAACACCTCCGGTGGAATCATGTAGAGCGCGGTGCTGCTGAGCTGACCGGCCCAGATGGCCACCCCGAAGAACAACAGGCACTGCACCGGTGCCATCACCACCATGGCGATCAGCCTTGGCACCACTAGATATTCCACTGGATCGGTGCGCAGCATCGTGATCGCATCGATCTGCTCTGTCACTTTCATGGTGCCCAGCTGCGCTGCATAGGCCGTGGCGACCTTGCCGGTGAGCAGCGTGGCGGTGAGCAGAGGTGCGATCTCCCGTGCCAGACCGATGGCGAGGATGCCGCCCACGGTGGAACCGGCGCCCTGACGGGTGAGCTCGGCGGCCACCTGAATGTTGAACACCGAGCCGGCGGCAATGCCGGTGATGATCACGATCAGGAAACTGCCCGGCCCTGCTTCCAGTAACTGATCGAACAGATCAATCGTGTTGATCTTGCCGCGGGCGGCGGCGGTAACGGCCTGGCCACCGATCAGAAGGCTGCTGCCCAGTCGCTTAAGCCAGCGGGGGCTTTTCATGACGTGGCTGCCTTGTTGTGAGCGTTCTTCTCCGGCCAGCCTCGCATCACCACAAGTCCCAGTGCCACAAGCACGGCGGGAATGAATCCCATGCAGAGACGAATGGTGAGCAGAGCGGAGTCTGGTTGTTCTGAGAAGCTAAGGGCTCCGCCTGACTCTGCTCCTGAGCGATAGCCGGAAATGGAAAGCAGCACTCCGAGCAGTTGGATGCTGAGGCCAATGCCGATTTTCTGAATCAGCACCATCCAGGCGGTGTAGAGGCCTGCCGGCTTATCTGGATCGGCATCGATCGCATCTGGCAACAGGCACCAGGGAATCAGATACGCGGTGGCGGCTCCAAATCCCACCAATGCGATGGTGGCCAGCAGAGCCAGCAACCTCAGTCCATCAGGGCCTGCGCTGGGCCAGAGGCTGGAGAGGGTTGCATCAGGGGAGAGGGGTTGGAGCAGCATCGAAAGCACGCAGGCCGTGATCCACAACCCACCACCCCAGAGCAGGGCTGGGATACGCCCATGGCGATTGGCATACATACTCCAGACCTGCAGGCCGATCAGGGCACTGAGCTGGAAGGGGAGCAACATCCAGGTCGCCAGTTCTGCGGGCACGCGCATCAGCTGAACCAGGTAGATCAAGGCAACGGGCTGCATCAACTGCAAGGCGCACCAGAGCAGCAGGTAAAGCCCCAGAACCTTGAGAAAACGCCGGTTGCCGATGATCCGCGCAAGTTGACGGGACAGGGATTCACTGCTGCCACTGGGGCGCCGAGCCTTCTTGGCGAAAGGGGCCAGGCCCCAGCAGCAGCAAAGGGTGGCCAGGGCTGCGATCGTGCCGGTGATGCGTCCCATGGCCAGGTAGCCGCTGGCTCCGTTGACCAGCAGCAGGGGGGTGACAATCAAGCCGCTGGCGCCAGCGACGATCGAGCCGGTGAACCTGGCGGCGTTGAGGCGATTGCGTACAGAGGTGTCTTCTGTGAGTTCTGTGGAGAGGGCGGCGTAGGGCAGGTTGACGCTGGTGTAGGCGGTCATCAGCAGGATCGCCATCACGATGTAATACGTGGTTTTCTGCGCTACATCGCCGGGGGGGACCCACCACATGGCGGCCAGGCTGATGCCGAGGGGCAGCGCGGCGGCGAGCATCCATGGAATCCTTGGCCCCCATCGGGTCTGGGTGTGATCGCTGAGCCAGCCGATCATCGGGTCATTGATCCCATCCCAGAGCTTGATCACCATCAGCAGGGAGCCGGCAATCACGGCAGGCAGCCCGGCGGTTCCGGTGAAGAACACGAACAGGTAGAACCCCAGCAGAGTGGCGGCCAGCCCGGTTCCCGCATCTCCGAGGCCATAGGAGACCATCAAGCGGCGGCGCGAGCCTTCTGAAAGCGAAACAGGCGAGGACAAACTTCAGTGCAGGGGGGCGCTGGGGGCCATAATGCTCCTGTGCTGAATCCCTGGAACCAACCCGACCCAAGGTGTGGTTTTCTTGTATCAGTGCGGGCGTTGTGTAGTGGTAAGACCTCAGCCTTCCAAGCTGATGACGCGGGTTCGATTCCCGCCGCCCGCTTTCTTGCCTTAAAACTTGTTGGCGCAGGCTTTCGCCTCTGGGGCCATCATTAGATTGATCAACGTGGCGCCATTCTGGCCAAGGTTTTTCGCTAGCTGAGAGATCCCCGCCAGGGATCTGCCGTTGTAACGAGCTTCATAGCTGTTGGCGAGGCAGGTGCAGTAATTGGTTTGATGACGCACGCCAGGTGTTTTGCCTGTTTTGCAGCCTTGAAGGAAGCCATCACGAAATTCCCTGGCTAAGGAGGCCTCACTGGCTTGCGGGGCTGGTTGGGCGATAAGGGGTGCCGGTGTAAGCCCGAGCAGCAAAAGTGCTGGCAGGAGGATTCTGGCGTTTAGGCGCATGGTTGTCGTTGAAGATCTTTGCTTGGAGGCTCAATGGAGCAGCTGGAAATCAATGATTTGAAATTGGCAACTGCTCCTTGAGTCTGATTCATGGCATTGATTTTCCTGGCTTCTCAGTGAAGTTTTCACTGAGCTTGTTGCCTGGTATCAGTGTTTTGAGTTGCTTCATCACACGTTTGAACATGCTTTCCTGTTCAGCAAGTTTCTCCTGTAGATCTTCGATCACTTGATTCTGGCGCGCATCCTCAGCATGGGATTGTTTCTTTTCCTCTTCCAGTTCGTCGATGCGCTGCTTGAGCAGTGCAATCAGCTGGTTGTTGGCTTCTGTGGAAGCCACATCATTGGCGAGATCGTCTGATTGATGATCAAGAAGCTGCTCAAGCTTGCTCTTGAGGGCATCAATCTGCTGATCCCGTGAGGCAACATCGCTTTGCAGCTGGTTGATGTTGGTCTTGATGGACGAGAGGTAATGGGAATCACCGAGCTGTTCTGATTCGGAATCGCTCTCTGAATGGCCCGTGTCAGAAGTTGTGGTGGGTGTCTCTTTTTTGGAGCTCACTCCAAGGGGGAAGGAGAAGCCGAGGCGCCCTGCGATCGATGGAGTGGAGCCATATTCGTAATCGATAGAAGGTGTATAGGCGATGGCGCCATTGAGATGGAGACGATCGCCTACACGTACGGCACAACCTGCGGAAAGTGCGTACTGTGAGCCATATCCACCGGTGCCAATTCCGCATCGCGCCGGTTCATCCTCCTGCATCGAAACCTCGGGAACTGCAGAGAGAGCTGCTGCAATGGCACCGGAAGACTCAACGGCATCGCCGAGGCGACTGGCTGCCTTTTCAAGGCGGGGAACTTTTGTGTTGACAGTTTTGTTGAGCTTATTGACGGAGACGTTGGCGCGAATCAGGGTGCCATCTGTGCTGGTGGCGACGAGGTTCTCCTGGGAGCCGGCGAGGTTTGGAATCGTGACCTGGGTATCGTCAGTGCCGAGAACGAGCTGATTGGAGCGGCTGGTGCTGGCACCAGCGCCAAGTGCTGTTGAGCCTGAGTGAGAAGCGCTGGATCCCCTGCCGAGGGCCAAGGAATTGGTGCCTGTTGCGATTGCCGATCGACCCAGTGCCACTGAATCTTGTTGATTGGCTTGTGATGAAGAACCGATGGCGATGGCCCCATCACCTTGGGCCTGAGCGTGGTAGCCAAGGGCCGTGGAATGACTTTCTGTGGCTCTAGCGCTTGCACCAATCGCGGTGGTTTGATCGCCACTGGCCTCTGCCTGGTCTCCAAAGCAGGCTGCATCTGTGCCGTCAGCATCGCAATCAGCGGAAGCCAGGAAGGAGCTGCTGACTTCAGATCGCGATAGGGTGCCGTCGCCATTGGCGAGCACGAGCCCGGTTTGGCCTTCGTTGGCGAGATCTGGAATTGTGATGTCTGTTGCTGTTGGCTTAAGTCCTCTGGAGGCATGCCCCAGCATGATCTGATCAGCACGTGTTGTTTCAGCCTTGAAGCCGAGGGCAACGGAGTTGTCGTGATCTTTTTTGATGA
>DASCPR010000374.1:0-3070 GCA_036012625.1 Prochlorococcaceae cyanobacterium Fu_MAG_50 | reverse complement strand
GTGAAGACTCCACCTTCGGTGAGGAAGCCACGATCAGCATTTAGTGCTTCCAAGGCGCCATTCAATGAGGCTGGAACCGTGGCGATTTTCTCCAGTTCTTCAGCAGCAAGTTCAAACAGATCCCGATCTTCTCCATCGCCGGGGGAGATCTGATTTTTGATGCCATCAAGACCAGCCATCATCATCGCGCTGAAGGCGAGATAGGGGTTGGCAAGGGCATCACCGGATCGGAACTCAAGACGCTTGGCCTTGGGGTTCGGGCCAGTGAGGGGAATGCGCACCGCGGCAGAGCGGTTGCCTTCGGAATACACCAGGTTCACCGGTGCCTCGAAGCCGGGCACCAGGCGTTTGTAGCTATTGGTGGTGGGGTTGGTGAAGGCGAGGAAGGCAGGTGCGTGCTTGAGAATCCCGCCGATGTACCAGCGAGCGGTCTGGGAGAGGTTGGCGTAGGTGCCCTCACCGAAGAACAGAGGTAGATCTCCGTTCCAGAGGCTCTGGTGCACATGCATGCCGCTGCCGTTGTCATCGAAGACCGGCTTGGGCATGAAGGTCGCCGTTTTGCCGTATCTCTTGGCCACGTTGCGAACGATGTATTTGTAGATCATCACGTTGTCTGCAGCTTCAATCAGCTCGGCGAATTTCATGCCGAGTTCATGTTGCCCAGCACCGGCAACCTCGTGGTGATGCTTTTCGGTGGGGATGCCCAGCTGCGCCATCAGAAGCAGCATTTCGGATCGAATGTCCTGCGCTGTGTCGTTGGGAGGTACGGGGAAATATCCCTCCTTGATTTGAATTTTGTAGGCGAGGTTTCCACCCTCTTCGATCCGGTTGGAGTTCCAGCCGGCTTCGATCGTGTCGACGCTGTAGGAGGCGCTGCCTTCGCCTGAGTTGTAACGGACGTCATCGAAGAGGAAGAATTCGGGTTCAGGACCGAAAAATGCCTTCGTGGCCAGGCCAGTGCTGTTGAGATAGTTCAATGCCCGCTTGGCCAGAGCCCTTGGGCAGCGGTCGTAGGGCTGATGAGTGCGTGGTTCCTGAATCGAACAGATCAGACTCAGGGTCTTGTGCTTGTAGAAGGGATCGAGCCAAGCCGTGCTCGCATCAGGCACCATCGCCATGTCGGAGGCATTGATGGATTTCCATCCCCGGATCGAAGAGCCATCAAAGGCAAGGCCTTCGTTGAAGGATTCCTCCTCGATCAGATCAGAGCAAACCGTGAGGTGCTGCCACTTGCCGTGAAGGTCGGTGAATTTCAGGTCGACCAGTTCTATGCCCTCGTCCCTGATCTTGCTGAGGACGTCCTGAGGAGAGTTGGCCATGGTGAAGCTATTCCTGACGACATAAAGATCGAATGACCGTAGGCAGGTGTGTGCCGTCACTTTGTATCAACCGATACTTTTTAATATCCGCTTGCGTGTTCCTGCGGTTTGCGTAACCGTTTCTGTCAACTTCCTGGATTGTCAAGCGTTTAAAGCCATCGGCCTCGATCGGCGGTGTTAATTTCCGAATAGACAATCAACCAGGCGATCTGGATGCGCGACGCCATCTCCGGTTTGATCGGCCGCTACGACCAGTTAGGTCGTTATCTGGATCGATCGGCCACAGACCGGATTGAAGACTTCTTTGCAGAGTCTGCCCTGCGCTTACAGGCGGTTGAATTAATCAACCGAGAGGCCACGGAAATCGTCCGTGAGGCCAGTCAGCGCCTTTTCGAGAGCCATCCTGATCTTCTCCTGCCAGGGGGCAATGCCTACACCACCAGGCGCCTGGCGGCCTGTCTGCGGGATATCGATTACTTCCTCCGTTACGCCAGCTATGCCCTGGTGGCTGGTGACAACACCATCCTTGATGAGCGGGTGCTCAACGGTTTGGGCGACACCTACAAAAGTCTCGGGGTTCCGACGGGCCCGATTGTGCGCAGCATCGTGCTGCTTGCAGATGTGATCTGTGAAGCTCTTGTCTCAGAAGGCTGTGCCCTTGATGGCCTGGCTCCGGTGCAGAGACCTTTTGATCACATGGCCCATGCTCTGGCCGAGTGCGATGTGCGCCAGCGTTGACAGGGGTTGACCAGGCCAGTACCCATCAGGCCTGAAACACAATGGCTTTGAAAGCCACCGTCGTTTCATTGCCTTTGCAAAGCTTTGAGCCTGGCCGGACGAATGCTTAGGCTCCCCACTAACTCAAGCACCCCAGGGCCTTGACGCGCGAGCAATTTCTTTTTCAGGTTGATGAAAGCCACAGGAAGGCTTTCGAACCAATTTCCACTCCAGACCGTCTTCTGCTTGGTCCAGGGCCTTCCAATGCCCATCCAACGGTTCTGCAGGCACTCTCCAGAACGCCTATTGGCCATCTGGATCCTCTTTACGTTGAATTGATGGGAGAGGTGCAGGAACTCCTGCGCTATGCCTGGCAGACCGATAATCGCCTCACCTTGCCGATGAGCGGCACGGGTAGCGCCGCAATGGAGGCCACCCTGGCCAACACCATTGAGCCCGGTGACACCGTCTTGGTGGCGGTGAAGGGCTATTTCGGCAATCGTCTTGCCGATATGGCAGGCCGTTACCGCGCTCAAGTTCGCGTGATCGAAAAGCCTTGGGGCGAAGCTTTTTCACTGGCGGAACTGGAAGCAGCCCTGATTGAGCACAAGCCGGCGATCCTCGCCCTTGTCCATGCAGAAACGTCTACCGGCGTACGTCAACCGATGGAGGGCATCGGTGATCTCTGTAGAAAGCACGATTGCCTGCTGCTGCTCGACACCGTCACATCGCTGGGGGGAGTGCCTGTCTTCCTCGATCAATGGAAGGTTGACCTGTCCTACAGCTGCAGCCAGAAGGGCCTCAGCTGTCCTCCAGGCCTGGGACCCTTCACGATGGGACCCCGCGCCGAGGCAAAGCTTGCAGCCCGTTCCGGCAAGGTTCCCAATTGGTATCTGGATGTATCCCTGCTCAATCAGTACTGGGGCAGCGATCGCGTCTATCACCACACGGCGCCGGTGAACATGAACTTCGGCATGCGAGAGGCCCTGCGCCTTCTTGCTGAAGAAGGCCTTGAGAAGTCCTGGGATCGTCAC
>DASCPR010000373.1:0-4700 GCA_036012625.1 Prochlorococcaceae cyanobacterium Fu_MAG_50 | reverse complement strand
GGCTTGTGCGTCAGACCCTGGCAGATCCCTATGGGGTGTCAGAAGCGGAGCAAAGAGCCCTTGGTGAGGAGGAGGGGCCGCCGGCTTCGATGCGTGCCTTTGATGCAGCGATCACTGCCCCGCGCTGGGGCTATGCCGATGTGGAGTCCTATTACCGGGGAACATCGCCGTTGCCAGCCCTGCTTGAGAATCCGGGCCGATTACCTCAGACCCTGGTGATGCAGGCGATGGATGATCCCTGGGTGCCGGTGGCCGCTGCCCAGCAGCTTGCCAAGCACTTGGCAAGCTCTTCTGCAGGACCTCTGCAGGTTCTGCTGACTGAGCATGGCGGCCATAACGGATTCCATGGAACAGCTGGTTGCTGGGGTGATCAGTTGGCCGTGAATTGGTTGCTGAAGCTTGCCGGTTGCTAAGCCAGAACTCTGTGGCATTTTTTCCTTGTGGCTTCTGGGGATTGCGTCAGTATTTCGTCAGTGGCTGATTCCGTGATTGCTCTGTGATTGCTCCTGTGATTGATTCGGTTGGTCTTCAATAGCTAATTCAGTGAGTTTTCAGTAAGTATTCAGTAAGTATTCAGTAAGTAGTTATTTAGTGATTGATTCAGCAAGAAAAGTGCGTTGCAAGCTTTGCAAATCATCTTGTCATTGCTGCGATTGCCCTGAAATCCCCCTGGATCGCGATCCCTGGCGTCTCAGCTCTTCCGATGGCGTTCTGCTGATGTCTTGCGCAACCTGAATGAGCGTGTCAGTGGCTTAGCGCGCCGGTTGTAAGGCCAGCGTGACAGGGAGAAGCCAGAGGAGTACCGCTGCCGCGATTACGACCCAGATCGGAAAACGCAGAATAGATCTGATCCCAGCAGGCTTGGATTGATTGCCTTCTTCTTTTGGTTCAGTTTTTGGCTCGGCTTTGAATTTTAGCTTGTCTTTTGATTTGTAGCCTTTTGCTTTTTTCTTTGGTTTGCTCATCTGTAGAGGTAAATGTGAATCAAGATCTCGGGCGCTTTTTTGGCTGAGCATGTCTCAGGGGCGTTTCAGCTTAAGAGCGCCAAGTCTTAAAGAGGATTTACTTGTCTTTTTTGAATGGATTTTTGTAGCCGGAGGCGAAAAATAGATAATAGACAACAGGCAGGGTTACGAGGAGAGTCACAACGATCGTTGCAATGATATAGGTTGTATAATAGGAATTGCTTAGTTCATACATAAACGCTGGTCCTTCGGCTTCTGTTTAGCTTCGAGCTTAGCTGTTTTGTTTGCGCTGCCAACAAGTCAACCGTCTTCTGTAATGCATTCGCCTGGAGACTGAATGGCTCCCTGATCTCCCTCAAGCAATGCTTTCAGGGCTGTATTGATCGGATAAACGTGGTTTATTGATCCCAGGTCAAGTCATCTGGCCAGGGTCGATCTAACTGGTCGATCTAACTCTGGGATCAGTTCGCTATCGCTTGGCATGGCAGCCGTTTTGTCCCTTTCGCCACCTGTTCGCGCACGGCCTGACGCGCCCAGTCATCCACCGCCAGCACATCATCGAGATTTGGGGTTTTGATCAGTTCACCCTTGTGGCGTTCACAGCTGGCCTCAATCACGTCGGGAATGTCCAGGAAGTGGATGCGTTCCTCGAGGAACTGGGCCACAGCTTCTTCGTTGGCACCATTGAGAACCGCCGGCATGGTGCCACCAGCCCTGCCGGCTGCGTAGGCCAGTTGCATGCAGGGGTATTTGGCGGTGTCTGGAGCCTTGAATGTCAGCTGGCCAACTTCGGTCAGGTCAAGCCTGCGCCAGGGTGTCTGTAATCGACTCGGCCAGCTGAGGCAATAGAGGATCGGCAGCTTCATATCCGGCCAGCCCAGCTGGGCGAGAACGGAGGAGTCGTCCAGTTCAATCATCGAATGGATGATGCTCTGGGGATGAATCACGATCTCGATCTGGTCGTAATCAATCCCGAACAGGTAATGGGCTTCAATCACCTCCAAGCCTTTGTTCATCAGGGTTGCTGAATCCACGGTGATCTTGCGGCCCATGCTCCAGTTGGGATGGCTGGTGGCATCGGCCACAGTGGCTTTTTCTAGATCCTCGGCAGGCCAGTCCCGGAAGGCACCTCCAGAGGCTGTGAGTTGGATACGCCGCAGCCCAGGGGTGGCCACACCGGTGGAGAGGCGGGCGTTTTCTGCCCATGGCGTGCCTTGCAGGCACTGAAAGATTGCTGAGTGTTCGGAATCAGCGGGCAGCAAGCGGCTGCCACTGCGTTTGAGTTCGGGCAGCACCACAGGTGCTGCGGCAATCAGTGTTTCCTTATTGGCGAGCGCAATATCCTTCCCGGCTTTAACAGCGGCCAGGGTGGGTAGCAGGCCTGCACAGCCAACAATGCCGGTCACCACGAGATCAGCCGTGTCCCAGGCGGCGGCGGTGTTCAATCCGTCAGGCCCTCCCACCAGCTGGGGCAGATGGGCTGGCTTCTGATCAGCGGGCAGATCCTCAAGCTGCTGCCGTAATTCAGGCAGCAGCGCTGCATCGGCAAGGGCCACAACCTCAGGCTGGTGCCTCTGAATCTGTTGCAGCACCAGTTCCAGGTTGCGCCCGGCGGTAAGTGCCACAACCTTGAACTGTTGAGGAAACTCCTCAACGATCTCGAGGGTCTGGGTGCCGATTGAACCGGTGGAGCCCAGCACGCTGATGGCTTTCAAGCGGATCAGGCGATTGCTGCCAGTCTCCCATTCTGAGCTCAATCGCTGGCAAGCTTGATGCCAGCAAAGGCGCGGAGCATCGCTAATGGCAGGTCGAGAGCACTGGCGTTCCGGGGTTGGCTTTGTCTTGGCAGCAGCAGGCAGTGCTGTGGGCCTGGGCAACCTCTGGGGATTTGCCTATCGCGCCTCCCAGGGTGGAGGCGCGGCATTCCTTTTTCTCTATGTGTTGATCGTGCTGGTGGTGTGTCTGCCAGTGCTGATCGCTGAGATGGTTCTGGGCCGCAGCACCGGTAGCAGCCCATTGATGGCACCGGTTACGGCAGCGGGATCACGCTGGCAACCCCTGGGCTGGCTGTTTGTTGTGGCCTCCTGCGGAATCCTGGCTTTCTATGCCGTGTTGATGGGGTGGACGGGGCAGACCCTTCTGCATGCTCTGTTTCTTGGCCTGCCGGAAAGCATCCCCGAGGCTGAAGCGTTTTTCGCGTCAGTGAGTGGTGGCAGCAGCGCCCTGATTGGTCAACTGCTCAGTTTGGTCCTCACCGCCTGTGTTGTTGCCGTCGGCATTCAGGCTGGCATTGAGCGTCTCTCCCGCTGGTTCCTGCCGGTGCTGTTTGTGCTCCTGGTGGGTTTGGCCGCTTGGGCGGCAACTCTCCCCGGCGCCTTCGAGGGGTATCGAACCTTCCTGATGCGCTGGGATGGCAGCGAGCTGCTCAATCTCAAAACAGTGAGCAATGCCTTCCAACAGGCGTTTTTCTCGATCGGTACGGGCATCGGCTGCATCCTGGCTTACGCGGCCTATCTCGGTCGGCGCAATCACCTGCCCCGTGAAGCCGTGGCTGTGGTGGGGATGGATACCGCTGTGGGGCTTTTGGCCGGCATGGTGACCTTCCCCTTGGTGATCAGTTTTGGTCTCAAGGATGTGATCAGTGGTTCCACCGTTGGCACCCTGTTCATCTCTCTGCCTACTGGCCTGTCCTCCCTTGGTGGCACTGGCAGGCTTGTGGCTGTGTTGTTTTTTGCCCTGGCTTATATCGCTGCGATCACCTCATCGGTGTCTCTGCTTGAGGTTCCTGTGGCCTGTCTGAAGGATCGGCTCGGCTGGCAGCGCAGCCGTGCGGTTTGGGTCTCGACGGCATTGATTTTTGTGGCGGGCCTGCCTGCTGCAACGTCGATCCCTGTACTTGAGGTGATGGATTCGGTGTTTGGAGGCCTGTTGTTGATCTTCGGAGGGCTGTTGCTGGCCCTGCTGATCGGTTGGGTTGTTCCCAATCGCTTCGAAGAGGATCTTGCCGGTTGCGATAGCCCAGCAGCGCTGCGGCATTGGCTGCTGTTCATGTTGCGTTGGGTGTCTCCGGTTGTGATTTCGATCGGTCTGATTGTGAAGCTGGCAGACCTGGGACAAACCTGGTTTGGTTGAATATTGAATTGATTTGAACCACAATCTTTGAGTCTCCCGGGGGCTGATGGGGATGATGACTCTGAGCCATTGTTGAATTCAGGATTGTCTGAATTGCATGGCGCCACTTAACTTAAAGTCTTCGTCGTTGATGGTGATCCTGCTTTCTCTTATTCTGCGTCTATTCCCTTTAGCTCTTGGAGTTTATGTTCTAAATAGCGCTCGGCAGCCTCTATCATCCAGGCATTCATTGTCGTTTCGTATTTAGCTGAGCATATCTTGATGGATTTATGAAGATTGTCGGGTAAGACAATAGAGCAGCGTTTCATATCTAAGCAGGCTGGAACTCAAGGTTAATGATTTTGCGAGTCGTTAAGTGTTCGCAATGAGCAAAATAATGCTTCATTTTGTTGCTGAGTGGGGCGCTTTGATTGCCTGTCCTGGCTTGATTCTCTTTTTGGTTGGCTCGATAGAGCCGAAATCCTTGACGTGACCCCCTTCATTGGTCCAGGCGCAATGAGAGTGGTTTGTCATGTAGCAGCTGTTTGAGCTGCCTCCAGGGGCGTACGCCCCTGGAGGGCCGAATGTGGCCTGAACGTGTTGTACTCCCAGCGCCAGCGATCA
>DASCPR010000372.1:0-2348 GCA_036012625.1 Prochlorococcaceae cyanobacterium Fu_MAG_50 | reverse complement strand
GTTGGCTCGATGATTACGGTTGAGCAGCTGGGCAAGACCTATCGGGTGGCGGACAAGGCACCTGGATTGGCAGGCACCCTGTCCCATTTCTTTAAACGCCGCAGCCGTGATGTGCAGGCGGTGAATGATCTGAATTTCTCCATCAAGCCTGGCGAGATGGTGGGTTTTCTTGGCGGCAATGGCGCTGGTAAAACCACCACCTTGAAGATGCTGTGTGGTTTGATTCACCCGACTCGGGGCCAGGTTCGCGTCGCAGGTTTTCTGCCTCAGCGGCGCCAATCGGCCTTCCTGCGTCAGATCACCCTGGTGATGGGTCAGAAGCAGCAGTTGATCTGGGATTTGCCACCCCTGGATTCTCTGCGCGTCAATGCTGCCGTGTATGGCATCCCTGAACCTGAGATGCATCGCCGCATCAATGAACTGGCTGACATGCTTGAACTTGGTGAGGAGCTCACCCGCCCCGTGCGCAAACTTTCCTTGGGGCAGCGCATGAAGGCAGAGCTGCTGGCTGCGCTGCTGCATCAGCCCTCGGTGCTGTTCCTTGATGAGCCAACCCTGGGTCTTGATGTGAATGCCCAGGCACGGGTGCGCAGTTTTCTCGCGGCTTACAACCGTCGTATCGGTGCGACGGTGCTGCTGACCAGCCACTACATGGCAGATATCACAGCCCTCTGTCCGCGGGTGCTGCTGATTCATCAAGGGGAGCTATTCCATGACGGTGCTCTAGACGAGCTCGCCATCAGCCTCTCTCCTGCTCGTCAGGTGCGTCTCGAATTCAACCAGCCGGTCAGCCGTGATCTGTTGGCTGGCTTCGGCGAGATTGAGTCCTTTGAGGATCGATGCGTGTGTCTGCTGGTGCCACGGCAGCGTTTGACAGAGGTGGTGGCTCGCCTGCTGGCGGAATTTGAAGTGCAGGATCTTGAGGTGAATGATCCGCCGATCGATGAGTTGATCGGCGGCCTGTTGCGCAGGGGCGCGGTGGGATGAAGATCGCTGGATTGTCCAGACAGGTGGTGCGAGCGCTGCTCACCACCCAGTACGCCAACATGCTCGAGTATCGGGTTGAAATCGCCCTCTGGGCGCTGTCCGGTGTGTTGCCGTTCATCATGTACACCCTCTGGAGTAGCAGTTCCGCAGGAACGTCGTTGGATTTTGGTGCGCAAGGCTTAGCCCGATACTTTCTCAGTGCATTTCTGGTACGCCAGTTCTCGGTGGTCTGGGTGGTGTTTGCCTTCGAAGAAGATGCCCTGCTGGGCCGGCTTTCCCCCTATCTTCTGCAGCCGTTGCATCCCCTCTGGCGCTATGTGGCCACCCATCTGGCGGAGCAGGCCACCAGGCTTCCCTTTGCTGTTGGCATTGCCGCTGTTTTTTTTCTGCTCAACCCAGAGGCGTTCTGGTTGCCGATGCCAGGGCAGTTTCTACTCAGCTGGCTGGCCACATGGATGGCCTTCAGCATCGCTTTCCTGCTGCAGAGCTTGATCGCCTGCCTCTGTTTCTGGAGTGAGCGGGCGAGTGCCTTGGAGCGTTTGTTGTTTGTACCATTTCTCTTCCTCTCCGGCTTATTGGCACCCCTCGCCGCGTTCCCTCAAGCGGTTCGCGACGTTGCGCAGTGGACGCCCTTCCCCTATCTGATCGATTTTCCGGCGCGGTTGCTGGCCGGGTTGCCCGTCGATGTGGGGCGCGGCTTGCTGGCCCAATTGATTTGGCTGGCTCTGCTGTTGCCGCTCGTGCTGCTGCTCTGGCGTGCAGGGGTGCGTCGCTATACCGCAATGGGGGCCTGAGATGAAGCGTTATCTGCTCAGTCTTCGCCGCTTCTGGGGCACGTCACTGGCGGGGCAACTCGAGTATCAGGCCAATCTATGGATCGATCTGGTGGCCATGGTCGGCAGCCTGGTGGGCAGTGTCTTTGTGTTGTCGCTTTTTTATCGACACGGAGATGATCTGGGTGGCTGGAGCTGGCAGGCTGCCCTTGTTGTGCAGGGGCTTTACACGGCTCTGGATGGGGTCTCAAGCACCTGGCTGCGGCCGAATCTTGGCGCGATCGTCAACCATGTTCGTGAGGGGACCCTTGATTTCGTGCTGCTTAAACCGATCGACAGTCAGTTCTGGCTTTCGTTGCGGACGATTTCACCAGCCGGTCTGCCAGAAATCCTTGTGGGCCTGGGTTTGGTGGCCTGGGCTGCTCCCCGGGCCGGTGCCCAGCCCGGGTTTGCGATGCTGGTTGCCGCCGCTCTGATGCTGCTGGCCGGTGCTGTGATTCTCTATGGGATCTGGTTTCTGGTCGCCGCCACCAGCATCTGGTTCGTCAAGACCTGGAATGCCACGGAAGTGTTGCGGGCCGTGCTCGC
>DASCPR010000371.1:0-2814 GCA_036012625.1 Prochlorococcaceae cyanobacterium Fu_MAG_50 | reverse complement strand
CTGTCCTCACTTGTGGAGGCATGAAACACAAACGGAGCCGCGGCCCGACGTGCCGGGTGGTGAACCCCCACGTCATAGGCCACACCATGCTCCTCCCTCAATCGCCGGAAGAGCAGGCTGGACATCCCCTGGCCAAGATGGCACTGCAGCAGGCGCAGGGCCAGGTCATCGTCATGGCCATGCTCAAGGGTGGGTTGGCCGATCATGATCACCACCTGGTTGGTGGGTTCCGGTGTCAGGCTGAGGGTTGAAGGGTTCTCCGGCAGAGGCCTTGATTGCAGAGGACTTGATGTCCCTGAAGCCGTTGTAGGGCTGCTAGTGCGAGCAGCAGCAGCAGCGGTAGCAGCAGCAGCAGCAGCGGTGAGGGCCTGGAAAGGTTCCATGTCCAGCAGCTTCTGCTCGAGGGTGTCCGGCAGGGACCCTGCCAGGGCAAGGATCGGCATCGATGCAGCCAGGTTGTTGGCTAGAGGCTTTAACTGCTCCCTGTCGATCCGGCTGAGTTCATTGCTGAGCCCGAGGGGGTCATGGCCATAGGGTCCGTGCCCATAGGCCAGCTGTCGCCAACCGTCGAAAGCCAGGTGGAAGGGATCCTCACGCTGTCTTTGCAGTGCCTGTAGGCAAAGGTCTTTCTCGAGATTGATCTGATCAGGATCCAGGTGGGGATCGATCAGCATCCAGCCGATCAGGGGCAGCAGCTGATCGGCATCCTCCTCCAGGCATTTGAGACTGATCAGGGTGCCGTCTTCATGGGTGTCGCAGCGCAAGCCGGCTCCACAACCTTCCACAAGGTCGGCAAGCTCAAGGTGATTGAAGGGGCCACATCCCCTGGAGAGAAGGGATCCGAGAAGATTATGGGCGCCCCTCTGGTCTTGCGGATCAGCACTGCTGCCGCCGCAGGTCCAGAGCTTGGCCGCCATCACCCCTGGGCTCGCCACGGGCTCGAGCACGAGGTTCAGGGAAGGCATCAGGAGGCCTCCAGGGGCCTGGCAAGAAGTGTGAAGCTCCTGTCAGGTTGCAGCAGGGGAAGGATCTCCTGCTGGAGGCGATCAGCGCCCCAGGCGTTCAGATGCTCCAGGGGTTGCAGCAGCGGTTGTGGTCGATTCCAGAGTGCCTGTGGACCTGCCAGACCTGCCACCTGACCAGCCGCTTCAAGGTTGAAACAGAGTCCGTTCCTGACCAGTTGCCGAGCCCGGGCCATCTCCTGGTTCAAGGGTGGGCTGTCGAGCCCGGCGATGAGCAGGGTTCGGATCTCCTGCTCGACGCGCTGCAGCTGATCCTCGGGACAACAGGCCTCGAGCATCACCAGGCTTCCCTGCTCCAGGGCTGTTACATCCATATCAATGGATTCCACGATCTGCAGCTCCTCCCTCAGATGCTGAACCAATCGGCTGCGTCTCCCTTCGGCAAGAAGGGTTGTTGCCAGATCTGCTCCCATGATCATCGCCTGATTTGAGGCCGGTGGAATCAGCCAGGCCATCAGCAGACGTCCCGATTCAAGTCTTGCCACCCGGATCTCCTCTCGACCAGCGGTGAATTCCAGCGTCGATGGGCTTTGCCATGAGCCCTCGCCCCTGGCCCCTTGATTGGCTTGTGGAGCAGCCGTGGCTTGTTGAGCAGCCATGCCAAAGGGGTGATCCATGGCCTCAAGCCAGTCGCCGCTGAGAACTTCCGCCAGCTCTTCTGGGATCGCACCGGCGATGGCCATGCAGCAGTTGGGACCTTGGTAACGGCGGTGGTGAAACCTTCGCATCGCTTCGGGATCACTGGCGTTGAGGCTGGCTTCAAACCCGAGGATCGGGCGTCCGTAAGGGTGATCTGTGCAGCAGCCTTTCAAAAGTGTCTGAATCACCTGCTCATCGGGTTGATCTCGGTACTGGGCGATTTCTTCAAGCACCACCTCTCTTTCCATTGCAAAGGTGTCGGCACGCAGGGCCGGTCTGAGCACCAGGTCGAGCAGCAGTTCCAGTGCCTTGGTTGCGGCTGAAGGGGGAACCAGAACATGGAAATGAACATCATCAAATCCTGTGGCGGCATTGCTGCTTCCCCCCAGTGCTTCGATGCGTCGATCGAACTCACCAGCCTGCAGGCGCTCGCTTCCTTTGAACACCATGTGCTCGAGGAAGTGAGCCAGGCCCTCCTCCCCAGGTTGTTCGCTGAAACTGCCGGCCTGGCACCAGATATCCAGACAGGTGAGCGGTGCATCCGGCATCGTCGCGATCACACAGCGCGTGCCGTTGTCCAAGGTCCTATGGGACAGTTCTGGTTGCCTGGTTTTAACCGTCATCCCCTCGTTCGAGCTGCTGTGCATCCCGATGAAATCGTAACCACGTTGATCCGATTGAAGAATGCCGCAGATTGATGATTTCTTCCAGCCTCAAAATAGGTCCAGGTGGTGAATCCACAAGGTCATCAACAAGACCATCAACTGCTCAGCTGCTCAATGTTCTCAGTCGAGATTCAGTTGCCGTTCTGCTATCCCTCGAATCCTTGGATCTGCAGACAGTGTGAATAGTCAAGATTGCAAAGCATGTTTGTTTTGAGCAGTTCATCTGTGATCAATCAGATCCCTGAGCTGTTGGATCTTTCTGAGGGAACTCTGTGGCTGGAGTCCACTGCATTGGCTTTTCAGGGGTTTCTCAATGCCGTCCCAGGGCTTGTCCCCCGGGATTGATCTCCAGGTCTGTTCAGGGGTGAGCTGATCGCGGCATGAGTTGCGTGGCAAAGTCTTTTTTGGTGTTCCGCCATTCCCGTGCCACCTTCCTCCTCTGACAGCAGTCAGAGCCTCCACCCCTTGCTGGACGCTCTGACTGCGCG
>DASCPR010000370.1:0-2679 GCA_036012625.1 Prochlorococcaceae cyanobacterium Fu_MAG_50 | reverse complement strand
CGGTTGAGCGGCAGCGGGAGAGCCTGTTCTATTGAATCTGGAGCAAGTGAGGCGGGCGGTCTTTGAGGCTTTGCCCTGCAAGGTCAGGGTTTTCTCTGCTGCTTCAGAGTTGGTGGCTGCCCTTGCAGATGCCCTGGAGGACCATCTGCGTCAGCGGTTGACACTCCAGACCCCGAAGCCCCTTGGCCTGGCGACAGGGCGAACCATGGAGCCTGTTTATCAGCAATTGCTGGCCAGGCTTCTCGACTGGTCAGAAACAGATTTGCAGCAGCTTCAACGGGGTTGGTTGAGTTTCAATCTTGACGAATATGTGGGATTGGCTGTGAATGATCCACGAACATTTCATGCTTATATGAGGCGTCAGCTTGGTGATGCTCTTGATCTGAGTCTGGATCGATTGCGGGTTCCAGATGGCCAAGCGCGAGACCCCCAGGCTGCGGCGAGTTGCTATGGCGATCAGTTGAAGCAGGCTGGTGGCTTGGGTCTGCAACTCCTCGGCCTGGGAGGCAACGGTCATGTGGGCTTCAATGAACCGCCCTGCGGCCCTCAAACAATCTGTCGAGTTGTGTCCTTGACTATGGCAACTCGTGAGCAGAATGCAGCCACTTTTTATGGGAACCCTAAGGATGTCCCTGCCCAGGCGATTACTGTTGGTTTAAGAGAGATCCTTGCTGCTGATGAGATTCATCTGGTTGTGACTGGTGCTTCAAAGGCTGGAATCCTTGAGGCTTTGTTGATGTCAACCTGCTCCGCTGATTTGCCAGCCAGTTGGTTGCGCTCCCATTCAAATTTGCACTTGTGGGTGGATGGGGCTGCTATCGCCAGTTTTAGTAAGGCCTTGATGTAATTTTGATTGGCGTTCCAACGTGCAATTAAAATGGTGATTGAGACAGGGGGGGAGATCCAGCACAGATAAGGGTGAGATCTTCTTCCCAAGGAGATCACGGCAGGCCATGTTCATGTCTGTGTTGTTTGAAGGCAGTGCCTACCTGATTGTCAGAAGTGATGGATGCTGTGATTTATTGATAAGCTCAATAATCTCACTTTTCTAGACTTTAATTGATTGATGAGTCGATTTTCTCGTCATTCAACTGTCTTGTCGTTCAATTAACTCCATCCGATTGCCGCCTCTTAGTCGCTTTAGGGAGGGCAATCCCAGCTGTATTGCATCACTAAAAGTCAGTCTGAGGCTGAATGAATGTCCTGAAGGTTTTTGTATTTGAGCTGCTTTGTTGTGCCTTTTTCTATCACTGCTTAGGGAGACTCTGGAAAGCCCCGCCACTCTGCGCGCGAATGGCTGCGTGATCTCAGGCCAGGACTGGGTTGATTGGTGGCAAGCCGCTCGGTTTCTCCGATTACAAGCTCACTGCATGGGCCGCTTTGCCGGCATCGAGCTGATCAGCGAGCGGATCCCGGATGCGTCCACGATCCTGACCTAGTGGCTCCGCCACGCTGGCCCATGGCCAGGTGGCCGCCACCTGCTGGAGAAGCACGAGCTGGGTGAGCAGATCTTTGAGACCGTCAAAGCCCACCTGAACCCACGCGGGATGAGGATGCGCCAGGGCACGATCGTGGATGCCAGCTTGATCGCAGCGCCCAGCTCCACCAAGAACAAAGCCGGCAAACGGGATCTGGAGATGCACCAGACCAAAAAGGGCAACCACTGGTACTACGGGATGAAAGTCCATATCGGTGTCGACAAGGATTCAGGCCTGATCCATTCGCTCGTCACCACGGCCGCCAATGTCCACGACCTCACCCCAGCTGCCGAGCAGCTGCATGGCGACGAGGACGTGGTGTACGGCGATGCCGGATATCAGGGCATCGCCAAAAGGTCCGAGATGGCAGGCACGAAAGCGGTAGTCAAGGTGGCGATGCGACCAGGCAAACGCCGGGTTTTGCCTGATACACAAGAGGGAAGACTCCAAGATCTGATCGAGGCTGCAAAGGCACACGGCAGGGCCAAGGTCGAGCACCCCTTCCGCGTGATCTAGACGAAGTCGGCCGGAGGCCATAGCAGCAGTTCGGCTTCCAGAAGAGCCGGCTCCGTGGTCTGCCCTACCGAGGCCGCAGGCCGAGCCTGGCGGAGCCACTAGAACCGCTGCACGCTCAATGTGCTGGCAGCTTTGACGAATCTGTTCCTGGCACGGCGGAATTTACTTGTAGCAGCCTGATTATGGAATCGGTGTGTCCAAAAAGGACGATTCATAGGCTCAAGAGAGAGCAAGACGGCGAGAAACTCACCTGAACGGCAATCGAGATGAGCCGACGAGGACTGCGAGGCGGAGTTGCGTCGACGGGTCGGTTCAGCTGCCGCTCAAGCCGCCTTTGCCCAGAGATTCCTTAGGTTTTTATTGGGGAGTGGATTCATCGATTAAACTGCGTCTTAATCTGTTGCTCCAAGGGGAGTATAGTTGATTGGAAAGCGCCTAGATTAATGCCGGCCATCTCATCACTCAGCCCTAAGGATCAAAGAACGGTTAGAAGGCTATGGAAAGGAAAAAGTATTAGGATAGACAGTATTACTGGCATGATGGATAGGATTAAATCTGATTTCTATCAAGACCATCCGTCTGCGGTTGATGGAAATGATTGGAAGATGCCAACCTATACGATTAACGGTGAGAAGCCTCTTGGAGCTCTTCTGCCTTTGCAGAGTTCGCGAACAATCGTCAATGA
>DASCPR010000369.1:0-3625 GCA_036012625.1 Prochlorococcaceae cyanobacterium Fu_MAG_50 | reverse complement strand
CAGGTCGTTTTCAACACGAGCCAGCAGCTATGGCAGAAGGGATGCCGGCAATGACGATGAGCAGTGTCTTCAGCAACAACTTTATGAAGGCGTGATGCTTCAAGGAGGTGAGCTCTACACCAGCAGCCTTGCAGGCTGAGCAAGGCTGCGCAACCCTTTTGGCCACTCTCCTCTCACCATCCGCAACCTCGATGGCCACGTACCCATGGCCATCAATGGACGAGGACGTGGGGCAGATCCTGTGCGCTAGGCGGTAGCGCAGGCCATGGCGTGCAGCATTTTCCGCACCGCCACTTCCGGGTCGGTGACCTTCCCCCGGATCGCAGCCATGTTGCGGGAACAAACAAGGCTGCTCTTAACAGGATCCGCCATAAGACATCCGACGCGGGATCACGCCACGAACTCCGCCCATCGGAGAAGGTGTGTCACCATCTCGGCGTGGGATCAGATGCCAGTGCGCATGGAACAGCGTCTGCCCTGCGGATGCCCCGGAATTCAAACCCACGTTCCACCCTGTGATCGAGGAATCCTCTGACTCGAGCAGCTGCTTCCGCTGTTTCAGCAGATCCACCACCGCATTCCACTCCGGCTGATGCAGCAACAGACCATCGGCCATATGCCGCCTCGGGATCACCAGGCTGTGTCCCTCGCTCACCGGATAGGCATCGGCAATGCAGATCGCCAGCTCGCTTGACAGCAGCACTCGATCACCTTTTTCCAGTGCGCAGAACAAACAGTTCGCTTCACGGTGGTGATAGCTGGCCTGCATGCCACGGAAATCGGTGCTGTCCGTGTCGCGCTTGCCGGCATTACAGCGGAAGCAGAGAGCCTGCAGGTTGCTGATGTCATCGGATCCACCGTGATTCTTCGGGATGATGTGATCCACCTCAAGGGCCCGCTGGTTCTCATGAGCACCACAACATTCGCAGCGACCACGTGCACGGGTGAGGATCCGGTATTTCACCGAACCGCTGATCGCTCCACGATGCCTTGAACGATGAGCGAACACCTCCTCGCCACGCTTTTCGCGAAAGGCATCTAGACGTTGTCGGCAAAGATCCCTAAGAGAATCCCGTTCTGCATCGCTGAGCTCCTCGACGCCAAGCAGGGTGTAATGACCATCGGCATAGCTTGTGATGCCGTTGCCAGTGAGCACCCGGCCAACCATCCGTTTGACACGCTCGATGTAGTAATCGATCTGCGTCACGTCCTCCCCCAGAATCCGCCGAGCGATGTCTTCTGTCGATGCGGGGCTTCGTCGACTCAACAGCTCCATCAACATCAGGGGCTGATAGATGTGCGACATGCGCATCCGCCTGGAGATGTACTCCTCAAGTCGTTGAAACGATGTGGATGGGTGCTGCATCAGACAGGCCACTGACCGGCGGCCTGCTTCAGCCAATGATTCAATGCCTGATCACAGGCAAAGACCCAGCAGCTTCTGGTACCGCGGCTCATCAAGGTTCGATATGTGTTTCGGATGATCACGTCAGCACGCCTACGAACCTCTGTCGGGTCAGTCTTCAACCCTTTCTTGAAACCCTTCAGCGACTGATCTGTGCGCGCCCGGGCCGTGGGCACCGTCTCCACCTTCCCCTCAGAAAAGGCAAGGTCAGGGCCGATGATCACACCGATGGTCTCAACTTCAAGGCCTTGACAGGTGTGGATGCAGCCCACCTCCTCCACGGTCCCCGGTTTCATGATCCACACACTCCCATCACGGCTCAGATTCCAGCGAGCTTTATATCCATGGGGCTCGATTGAGATATCCCATGCAGTTGCAGTGTTCCTTGAGCTCCAGTTCCAGCAGTACCCAGCCACCATCCGAGCCTGATTATTGTGATTGGCCTCCCGGATTGCCTGATGCAAGGCCACCGGATCATCGAAAACCCTGAAGTCATAGCTACCGGGAGCGAGCAGATCGTTAGCCGTGCTTCGGATTCCCAGTGTCTGGTCAAGCCATGCCAGGTAGCCATCTGAACCACTGCAGCGGAACTGTGATGGCAACTCAGCGCGTTTCAGCTCGGCCTCATGAAACTGACACCAGTTTTCGATTTCAGCCGTAGAGCCGATGTCGTCAAAAGTGACCTGTTGATCCTCATCCAGAAAGAAGATCGCCAGCTTGCTGGCGTGAATGATCTCCTTGATCTGATTCTCTCCTTCTTTGTCGTAGATGGTTTTAGCCATCAGCCGGTGTGACTCATCCACGATCAGTGCATCGTAATAGCCTTGCTTGCAGCCCACGAAACAGGCTGATCCGCAGAAGAGATTGTCGTAGGAACCCTTTCGTAGATCCCCGGTAAGCCTGGCCCGGTACACCGCGCGTGGTGAGGCGTTCTTGCTCACATAGCGAGCATTAAGACCCATCTGCAGAAACCTCGCAAGCAGATTGACTGCCACAACGGACTTACCCGTGCCTGGTCCGCCTTGCACCAGCAACACGATGTGGCGCCCTTCCCTTATCCGAGCTGCCAGCGCCAAGGCCTGCTCGTAGACGAGTTTCTGTTCGTCGATCAGAACAAACTCATGATTGCCTTTCAGCATTCGCTCAACAGAATCTGCAAGCTGTCGACTCGGTTTCGGCAATCCATCGCGAATCGTTTCGATCGTGCGGCCCTGATCACCCAATGCCAGGCAACGTCCGAGGAAAGCTGCCATGGCTGCATTATCACGTCTCAGGAATACCGGTGCCTGTTCCAGATAAAGGGCATAACGTCTATCAATGACACCCGCCCCATCCGTGCAGTTATGGAGATAAGCACATGGCTGCAGGGTGATCGAGTGTTCCTCAATCGCAGTATTGAAGCCTCGCAGCAGGTCCCGGTAACTCATGGCCTGATACGAGGGATGGATGGTTTCGCGTGGGCCACCACCTAGAAACGTCCGCACAATGCCGTCCGACTCCGTCACATCAACGTTCTCCCACTGCTTCAGCTCCACAATCACAGCAGCCGGTGAGCCGTCAGGGTCAGTTCCCGAGAGCAGCAGATCGATCCGCTTCGACGTGTTATGGATGCGGTACTCGATCGCCACCCCAAGTTCACGTGGGATCTCCTTGAACTGGAGCACATTGCCCACGCACTGGAGTGAATTCTGCCAGGCACGAAACTCATTCTTCGCGACACCTCGGCCGGTCATCGCAATAAACCGCTCCCGAACCTCCTCTTCAATCCGTTGTTCACGGACATGCAGAAGAAACTCCTCAAGGGTGGCCAGATAGATGATCATCAGACGTCCTCTTCCGATCGAATCTGCATCATTTCAATCTGAACCTGCATCACGCATAGCATCAATCCATGCCCTTGATCGATCATCCAAGACTTGAAGATGAGGCAAGTGTCACTGCAGTGGCAAAGGGCCTTCCTTCATCTCCAGTGCATTCACCAAAGCCGGGGCTGGCATAAACCTCAGCTGCGACCCAATCAGCTGCTCCGCTGACGAGCCTGGTGAAACACATCACCCAGGCGAAATAAAAACTCAATGACCTTTCCATGGGAATCGCGCATCTTGCGACTGCGCGAACGAATTTAGGCCTGGCTGCTGATCGTCTTCCGTGCGATTTGATCCTTGCGGGAAGTGATGAGATCAAGCAGCTCGCAAAGTAGATCTTACTCCTGCTCCACCT
>DASCPR010000368.1:0-2234 GCA_036012625.1 Prochlorococcaceae cyanobacterium Fu_MAG_50 | reverse complement strand
AGGGGTGCGCCGCCTTGCTCAGCCTGCATGGCTGCTGGTGTAGAGCTCACCGCCTTGAAGCATCACGGCTTCATAAAGTTGTTGCTGAAGACACTGCTCATCGTCATTGCCGGCATCCCTTCTGCCATAGCTGCTGGCTCGTGTTGAAAACGACCTGGGCCAAGGACCCGATGGCTAAGGTGTTGCGCTAAGTCTTCCGCTTCTTCACCGGCAGGTTGAGGGAAAGGCAAAGTGAGGCAGAAGCAATGATCACTTCAGGTTTCCAGCGACGACCATTCTTTATCAGGCTAAGCTAGAACAGGACAGCAAGGTAAATCGGCCCACTCAGTGTCTAAATTTGGGTCGACCAACCTTGATGAAGCGGGGTATTTCACCCAACTGAGCGTCCCAATTCCCCCCGTTACATAAACGTCTTGAATAGATGTTGAGGTTAAAAAAAACTGGCATAGGGGCAGTGCTTTAAAGCTCCAGGCCTATGCCCAGCAGGTTGGGGAGCCTGGGCAGGTTGCCAGCCAGCCAGGGTGCGATGCCTTTCTCTTCCTATCTCCAGGATTAAGCAAAAGAATCTGCTGCAGGATGGAGAACTGAATACTTATTGCTGATCACTTTGCTATAATGTTGATTTTGTACAAAGGCTTGGTGATGCGTTCGTATTTTATTCCTTCAGCTGTTCAATCAGTTTGGCGAACTTCTCATTGTAATTCTGCTGGGTCAGTTCCCCGGCTGCAAATCTCTGCGTAAGGCGATCCATCTCAGAAAGGATCACTGCATTGCTTTTCTCCTCGACTGAATCTTCGAATTCCACCACAGGTTGATTGGGCTCATCTTTTTTCTCTTTAGTGAACAGATTGCCAGCCCAGCCAAGGGCCTCACCGACCTTGTCTCCTGCCGAATTGGCAGCATCACCAACGGCGTTCCAAGCATTGCCGAAAGCCCCATCCTCTCTGCGGAAGCGCTTGGCCAAAGTGGGTAGCTCTTCTAGCAGCTGCTGATGGCCGAGGGCTTCGAGCAGCTGCGTCAGTTTCTCCATCTCTGAATCCTGCAATTCACCATCTGCCGCTGTTATTAGGCAAAAGCATTTCGCCACACATTCGCGGCTGGCGGCATGTTGAATCGAACCCAAATCCCTACATACCGTTGAGAGGTCGGCATCAACCATTTTTGCAAGCTTATGCAGTTCCTCTACTGGGAGGTCTAGCTGCTTGAGGAAGGTCTGATAAACCTCCCGCTCTTTATCGTCAAAATGTCTATCGGCCAATGCCAAGGCCATCAATCCTTCCAGTACGGCTACCTCTGCCAGTTCATTTCCGCCAATCTGGCCATGCAGCCGCGTTGTCTGCTCCCGCAGCGAGCCCGTAACCCGAACTTCATGGCGGACGCGAATACCAACTATGCGTGTGGTGGCATAGTTCCAGCCTGCTGAAATCCCAACACCGATGATCGGCACAGCCGTTTTGATGATTGCCCTTTGGGTGATCTTTTTGGCGATCCTCGGCCCCAGCACCTTTCGGGCTGCCGCTTGGATTACTTTGGTGTTGCCATGGATCAGTCGGTAAAGCTGGGCCCGGGCTACTTCTGGTCCCCAAGCCTTTACAGCAAGTCCTCCTATCTCAGCGACCTTCACTCCATAAACCAAGGCAAAGAGTTGGGTTAGATCCTCTGGATCGTTTGCATCAATAGGGATCCCGTATAACAGATGAAGGTCGTAGGTCAGCCTCAGCTGCAGACGCACGGTGTAAAGCACCTCTGCAATTACCCCAGTTATGGCAACTGGAATGCCGACTCCGGCTGCTAGTACAGCAGCACTGGCTGAGGCACCCGAGAGCCCTCCAGCCAAGGCGGCGTACTGTTCAGCAAGCTCGCATAGCTTGCTGGCGATGGCATCAGTCGGTAGGCCGGGATATTTGCCTCTCAGAAAGGAAACACCTCCCTGTTCCATCACTCTGTTGTGATAGCTGCTTAGGCAACTCTTGGTGAACCGGCTAAACCAGCTGCCGTCCTTTATGGATTGCATCCCGAACGATTGGGCGGTCTCCTTCAGGTCGTTCATTTCGGATAGAATCTGAGCCTTTATGTCGACCTTCTCAACGTCCGAATCATGAGTGGATTCGTTGACGTTGGCCTTGGGGAATTGAATCATTGTTTTAAAGCCGTTTTCAGAGGCTCTCAATAGCATATCTCAGCTATTCCCAGGGGTACAAATCTTCCCTTTTTTGAGCGTTCATTTGATACAC
>DASCPR010000367.1:0-1801 GCA_036012625.1 Prochlorococcaceae cyanobacterium Fu_MAG_50 | reverse complement strand
CTTAGTCATTATAGGCATACTTAGCTCTATCGCCATTCCAAATTTCATCAACCAATCCCAAAAGGCAAAATCCTCAGAAGCGCGTTCAATCCACGCTGCAATTCTGAAGCAAGCCTTTGCAATGAACGAAGGGGGTATGCCCACAACCAAAATCATCGACTTCGTCAAAGATGAGCTTGTTAGCGCAAACAAAGCAAGCAACTCATTCCGCTACCAATTATTTTCACACGGTAAAACGAACGGGCTTCTGAGCACTGTGGTTCTGAACGCTCAGCTAAAAGATGGCTCTCGCAAATATCTAAGAACATGTCTAAACTTCTCTGGCCAAAGGAAAGGCCTTTCCTATAGATACAAGAAGCTATTGCTTCCATCCGAGCCTTCCTCAATGATGTCTGGATGCAGAACAGATTTTTAGAATGATCATTAGCATCAACATTCGATATCACCTGCCTTTAAGCAGCAATGTCAATATTCATGACATGGGTAAAAGAGCAACCAGCACCCGTTACCCCCTTCTTCTACATGCTGAGAAAATCCAAGAAGGAGAAAGAGAAGAAGCGCTAGGTCCATGGGCTCTGATCAGAAAATCGTAATCAGCGCAGATTCTCAGGTGGGCAACCGCCAAAAACAGAATTTCTTTCTCAACCATCGCAACTAAGAAGCCATCAGAAACCATGGGCACTTCCGGAGGCACTCACCCCCTGTCAGCAAGCTGTCTGAGTTGCTTTTGCAGCCAATCCCGCAGGCCTGTTCCGCGCAAACGGGGGGAGGCCCGAGGCAGGCTGACGCAGGAATCAAGATCGCCGCCCGAGAGTGCCAGCACGGGCACCTCCAGGTCATAACGACCCCGCAGCTCTGCAGAGATTTCCGCCCCATCGATATCGATCACATGGAGAATCAATGGCGGTTGCAGGTTTGCCAGTTCAAGTTGCCCCAGGGCCTCTTCCAGCCCCTCACAGAGACAACAGCCCTGACGGCTGTAAAGCAGCAGACTGAGCTCCTGCATCAGTCCGGCACCGGATCACAACCGCATGGAGTGAACGGATGGCAGCGACTGAGGCGCCTCAGGGTCA
Source organism: Prochlorococcaceae cyanobacterium Fu_MAG_50 (assembly GCA_036012625.1). GTDB lineage: Bacteria > Cyanobacteriota > Cyanobacteriia > PCC-6307 > Cyanobiaceae > DASCPR01. The sequence continues at coordinate 728 of DASCPR010000367.1, read as the reverse complement.
ACCAGCCGCCGCGCCAGGGCCCATGGCGGCTGATCGCCTCGAGGCCGTAGGCACTGCAGGTGGGAATAAAGCGGCAGCGGGGACCGAGCAGGGGTGAGATGAAGGCCTGGTAAAACCTGATCAGGGCCAGCATCAAGCCACTCAGGGCAGCATTGAGCATTGATCGCGGTTCGCCGGATACAATCATTGGTTCGTGCATGGCAGGAGCCCGCCGCAACCTCACTGGTTCCAGCATGCCCTGCCAGCGCACGAATTGATCCCAACACCTACCAATTCATGTCTCGATACCGCGGCCCTCGCCTGAGGATCACGCGGCGCTTGGGAGACCTACCCGGTCTCACTCGGAAGGCCGCAAAGCGGTCCTATCCGCCAGGTCAGCACGGCCAAGCCCGTCGCAAGCGCTCTGAATACGCGATCCGTCTCGAAGAAAAACAGAAACTCCGTTTCAATTACGGGATTTCAGAGCGCCAGCTTGTGCGCTATGTCAAAAAAGCCCGTGCCCAGGAAGGTTCCACCGGTACCAACCTGCTGAAGCTGCTGGAAAACAGGCTCGATAACGTCTGCTTCCGCCTCGGCTTTGGGCCCACCGTTCCAGGGGCCCGTCAACTGGTCAACCACGGACACCTCACCGTCAATGGTCGCGTGGTGGACATCGCCAGCTATCAATGCAAGGCCGGTGATGTTGTGGCTGTGCGCGAACGCAAGGGCAGCAAGAAACTTGCAGAGGC
>DASCPR010000366.1:0-3808 GCA_036012625.1 Prochlorococcaceae cyanobacterium Fu_MAG_50 | reverse complement strand
TTGATCGTGTCTCAAGGTCTTATGTTGTCCGCCCTTTTGACCACAGTCTCAAGACTTTCATCCTGACGATTCCATTCTGCTCTAGGTGGCAACTGTTGTCTGGCTTTCTGAAGTTTGGACTGTTTGCACCTATCCGTGACAGTCCCAAGCTTTTGGGGCAGGTTCTGATGATCTTTTTGCATCGGCCACGCCGGCCTAAGCAGCACATTTAAATCTTTCTGGCGGCTGGCTTCCTTGATTGATGGCCGGCTTGATTGATGGCTCCCTTTCTTTCTTTCTTTCTTTCTTTCTTGATTGCTAACTGGCTGGCTGGTTGGCTTGTTGAATTTGAGCCAGCAATCGATTGGCTTTGAGCTCCTGTTCAAGGAACCTATCTTTTCAAATGACCTATTGGTGTGAGTGAATCATTGGCTACGAACTCATGGTCCGATCGACTTGTGAACTGGTGTCGATGATCGATGACTTTGATCTGATAGGCGATCTGACAGGCCTTGTTGTAAATGAAGGCTTTGTTCAGGAAGCCCTTGCTCAGGAAGCCCTTGCTCACTCAGGCCTCGTACAGCTGGCTTTGCCGTTGAAGCCTGTTTGTGTGCTGGTCTCAGTATTTCCCCTGTCTGTGCAGTTCACCCGGCAGACTGGGTTTTGATTGTGTTGTGGCGTGAATCAGCTGCAAAGCATGCGGGGCATGGTTGATCTGCTCCCAGCGCAAACCCGTTGCTGGCAGGCGGTTGAAGGGATTGCCAGGGAGCATTTCCGTCGTGCTGGCTTGCAGGAGATTCGCACTCCTCTTTTAGAGGTTACGGAGTTGTTCGCCAGAGGCATCGGTGAGGCCACTGATGTTGTCGGGAAGGAGATGTATACCTTTCTCGATCGTGGTGAGAGGTCCTGCACCCTCCGCCCTGAGGGCACCGCCTCAGTGGTTCGGGCCGCAGTTCAGACTGGGCTGCTGAGCCAGGGCCCCCAGCGTCTCTGGTATTCCGGCCCGATGTTTCGCTATGAGCGGCCACAGGCAGGTCGCCAGCGTCAGTTTCATCAGATCGGCGTGGAGTGTCTGGGGGTTGGATCTCCCCGCAGTGATGTGGAGGTGATCGGCATCGCCTGGATGCTGCTTCATGAGCTTGGCTTGAACGGCTTGGTGCTTGAGCTCAACAGCCTGGGCACACCTGAAGATCGCAAACGCTATCGAAGTGAGCTGGTGGGTTGGCTGCAGGATCGCTCTGATCAGCTGGATCAGGATTCCATGCAGCGTCTGAACACCAACCCCCTGCGCATTCTTGACAGTAAAGATCCGCAGACTCAGGCCCTGCTTCAAGAGGCTCCGACCCTGCAGGAGGCCCTCTCTGATCAAAGCCGGCAGCGTTTTGAGGCGGTGCAGGCTGGCTTGGCGGCACTTGAGATTCCCTTCCAGTTGAATCCCAGGCTTGTGCGTGGTCTCGACTATTACGGCCATACCGCCTTTGAGATCACCAGTGATCAACTTGGGGCCCAGGCCACGGTCTGTGGTGGTGGCCGTTATGACGGCCTCGTGCAACAGCTGGGTGGGCCGCCTACCCCAGCGATCGGCTGGGCCCTGGGCATGGAACGCTTGATGCTGATTCTTGCTGCGGCGGCTGAAACGGATCCGGCAGGTTCTGCGGCTCGTTTGCTGGCTCCCTCCACACCAGATCTTTATCTTGTGAACCGTGGCGAACAGGCGGAAGCTCAGGCGTTGTTGCTGGCTCAGCGCCTGCGTCAGGCGGGGTTGGCTGTGGATCTGGATGGTTCAGCTGCGGCCTTCGGCAAGCAGTTCAAGCGGGCTGATCGCAGCGGTGCCCCCTGGGTGCTGATCCTTGGTGATGAGGAGGTGGAGCGTCAGCAGGTTCGGCTCAAGTCACTGCAGCGCGATTCGCCAGAAGCAGAGTCAGTCGCCGCTGAGTGGATCCATCCCCTGGATGACATTGACGGCCTGCTTAAGCAGTTGAAATCGGCCACTGCCACTAGCCTGATGCGATGAATACAGCACCCATTCGTTCCATCTGTTGCATTGGTGCTGGTTATGTCGGCGGTCCGACCATGGCCGTGATTGCCGATCGTTGCCCTGAGATTCAAGTCAAGGTTGTGGATCTCAATGAAGCCCGGATTGCAGCCTGGAATGATCCAGATCTGAGCTGCTTGCCTGTTTACGAACCTGGCCTCGATGCCGTGGTGGGGCGCTCACGGGGCCGCAATCTGCAGTTCTCAACGGACGTTGATCGTGCCATTGCCACTGCTGACATGGTGTTTATCTCCGTCAACACACCCACCAAAACCAAGGGATTGGGGGCTGGTCAGGCCAGTGATCTGCGCTGGGTTGAGGCCTGTGCCCGTCAGGTGGCCAAATGCGCCAGAGGTCACACGATTGTCGTGGAGAAGAGCACCCTGCCGGTGCGAACCGCGGAGGCGGTGAAAGCAATTCTTGAGGCCTCCCAGCTGGCGGAGGCTGGTGAGCAGAAGGGGCCACCGCCATCGTTTTCGGTGCTCTCCAATCCCGAGTTTCTGGCGGAAGGCACGGCAATCGCAGACCTTGAACAGCCCGATCGTGTGCTGATCGGCGGTGAGGATGCAGCTGCGATTGAGGCTTTGGCTGGGATTTATCAGCAATGGGTGCCCCAAGAACGGATTCTGCGCACCAACCTCTGGAGCAGTGAGCTGTCCAAGCTCACGGCCAATGCCTTTCTCGCCCAGCGGATCAGTTCCATCAATTCCGTCGCCGCCCTGTGCGAGGCCACCGGCGCTGATGTTCGTGAGGTGGCCCTGGCGATTGGAACTGATCGCCGCATCGGGTCCCGTTTTCTGCAATCTGGCCCTGGCTTCGGTGGCAGCTGCTTCAAGAAGGACATTCTCAATCTGGTCTATCTCTGTCACCATTTCGGCCTGCCGGAGGTTGCCGAGTACTGGGAGAGTGTCGTGCGTCTCAACACCTGGCAGCAGCATCGGATTGCCAGTCTTGTGGTTCGCAAGTTGTTTGGCACGGTCAGCGGCAAGCGTCTGGCGATCCTCGGTTTTGCCTTCAAGGCTGATACCAATGACACCCGTGAGGCCCCGGCGATTCGCATTGCCGGTGATCTGCTTGAGGAGGGCGCCCAGCTGGCTATCCATGATCCGAAGGTGTCTGCTGAGCAGATCGCCCGTGATCTCAACCTTCCGGCCAGCTCAGCTCCGGATGCGGAGGCCGGGCCAACCCGCGCCGCTCTCAGTGGAGAAGGCACCTGGTGGCCTGCAGCAAATATCACTGACGCTGTTCGTGGGGCCGATGCCGTTCTGATCCTGACGGAGTGGAGCCAGTATCGCCAGCTTGACTGGTCAGGGATTGCGGCGTTGATGCGGCACCCCGCCTGGGTGTTTGATGCCCGTTCCGTGGTCGACCCGGCCACAATCAGGTCTGCAGGCTTGAGCTTGTGGCGGGTTGGAGACGCCGGTTGATGACCTTCTCTTCGTTGACGTCAGGGTCTTGATGCAGCGTCCTGTCCTGGTCACCGGCGCCGCTGGCTTTATCGGTGCAGAGCTTGTTGTGAGGTTGCTGGCACGGGGGGAGCGTGTGCTGGGGATCGATAATCTCAACAACTACTACGACCCAGCTTTGAAGCGAGCCAGACTTGCTCGGATTGAATCGTCGATACCGGCCGCGAATAAGTCATGGAGTTTTCATCATTTTGATCTGCAAGATGCTGAGGCCCTTGCTGAGTTATTTGCCGCTGAAAAGCCTTCTTTGGTTGTGAATCTGGCAGCCCAGGCGGGTGTACGTTATTCCCTTGAGAATCCACTGGCTTACATTCAGAGCAACCTGGTG
>DASCPR010000365.1:0-1516 GCA_036012625.1 Prochlorococcaceae cyanobacterium Fu_MAG_50 | reverse complement strand
CTTGCAACAGCACATAGTCGCTGATGGGAGGGCTCCAGCCGAGCTGAGCCAGGATCGGTTCAAAGTTGCTGCTGAGATCCGGTTTGGCTCGGTAGCGCACACCAAAGGGTTTGACCCCCTCTTTGGCAAGGAACACCATTAATCGCTGCAGCAGGCCAGTGCCGATTCCGCGCCGTCGCCAGGCGGGATCCACCTTCAGTGAGAGCAGTTGAGCAGCGCCGTCGCCTAGGCGTTCTGCGATCGCGAAGCCCACCATCACCCCTGATGCCATCGCCGAGAGCCCAAGCAGTTCGCCGCTGATGCGCTGCAGAGCAGCGCTGCCGGGGACAAGGGATGGGAAGGTGAGCTCGGCGTAGGGAGTGAGGTTGGCGGGGGTGAGATGGAACACCCGCTGGTAGTGGATGGGGGACTCGGCTGTTGCAGCTGGCTTCGGTTCAGCGCTTTGCAGTGGTGCTGTTGGTTCGGGCAGGCCGAAAGGCCGCAGCTCTGGGCCCTGATGGGGTTGGCCGCTTGGTGCCATCGGCCGCACGTTCACCAGTTCGGGGCGGTCTGGCAGTTTCAGCAAACAGTCGATCTCCTCGCCTTGAAGCCCGAGGGCCCGGGGCTGGCGCACGCCTGGGAGCACAACCACATCAAAGAGTTCATCGATCGGATCCGGCAGATCAAGGCTGTGAAGAATCTCGCCGCTGGCCAGATCGATCACACGCAGACCACAGCAGCCAGCGGGGTTGCCGGCAGCAATCAGGCGCTCCTCCAGCGGTAGGCCGGTGAACTGGGGTGAGCGCAGTTTGGAGAGCCCCACCACGGCACAGCCACCGGCAAAAGCCAGACCCCTGACGAATCCGGGCAAGCTGCAGAGGCTCTGGAAGCAGCCGTCGTTGATCCAGCCCAGCTCACCGGTGCCCGAATTCAGCAGCCAGAGGCGTTCTTGATGCCAACGAGGCGAGTGGGGCATCGCCAGGCCGGTGGCGATCAGCTCTCCGGTGGGGATATGAATCAGCACGCCTCCCCCACTGCGCTGATGGCGCCAGGAGGAGGGCTCACCACTACCGCCGCAGGCGCTAGCCCAGGTGGGGATGCCGTCTTTGATGGCCAGGCCGTTGAGATGACAGCGATCATCACCGGCCAGTCTGGTGATGAACGGGGGCTGCCAGGTTGGCGCGAAGCTGCAACCTGGCTTGACGGTCGCCAAACAGCTGAAGGCCGTGTTGACGAAGATCGGCTGCTCATCGGTGCCAAGCACCAGCTCGTGGGCGTTCACGTCACCAGTGGTGAAGCTGGCCGCTGGCACGTAGAGGCGATCACCGCCTTCATGCAACTGGCCGGAACCAAGCAGATTGTCGAGCCGCCAGATCTGCGCCCGGGCTGCCATCCACAGACTCTCTCCGTGCACGAACAGTCCCATCGGCCGATCGAAAAGCCGCTCATGCAACTTCAGCTGGATGCTGTTGCCGGGCTGGCGATGATCCTGCGCCGCAGTCCCGAGGAACAGCAGTCTGTTGGCGCGATAGGTGGA
>DASCPR010000364.1:0-6850 GCA_036012625.1 Prochlorococcaceae cyanobacterium Fu_MAG_50 | reverse complement strand
CAGGTCTGTTCAGGGGTGAGCTGATCGCGGCATGAGTTGCGTGGCAAAGTCTTTTTTGGTGTTCCGCCATTCCCGTGCCACCTTCCTCCTCTGACAGCAGTCAGAGCCTCCACCCCTTGCTGGACGCTCTGACTGCGCGGATCAGGCAATGTCGTGCCCTGCTCCCAGAGCTGAATCCAATGCAGATTGACGAGGATCTGGAGGCCATCACTGGCAGTCTTGAGGGTGAGGCTCTGTTCATTCGCAATGAACTGCATCAGTGTCGCGGGGTCCGCAAGCTTCATTTTGAAATCGCCAGACTCGGCCTGGGACTCCAGATCCTTCACTGTGTCTTCTTCCCGGATCCGCGCTTTGATCTGCCGATCTTCGGAGCCGATATCGTTGCCGGTCCGGCAGGTATTTCAGCTGCCATCGTTGATCTTTCCCCCGTTGAGGCAACACTGCAGCCGCAGATCATCGCGGGCCTTCAGCAACTCTCCCTGCCGAGCTTTGCCCAGGAACGAGACCTGCCGGCCTGGGGAACGATTTTCTCTCCCTTTGTGCGCTTCATTCGCCCCGCCGGTGATCAGGAGGAGGCCTCCTTTGTTGACTTGGTGGAGGCCTATCTGGGTGTTTTCACCGCTGCGGTTCTGAGCGCTACGCCCGATCCAGCCGATGCGGTCTCTACGATCAACCGTTACAAAGGTCAACTCTCCTATTGCCAGCAGCAGAAACGCAACGACAAGACGCGGAGGGTGCTGGCGAAGGCCTTCAACCCCCAGTGGGCAGATCGCTACATCGAGAAACTCCTGTTCGACGATCCCCCCATGCCCTGAGCGGCAGAGTCCGCTTGCTGGTTCTGTTTGCGGTTCTCGCTGTTGTTGTTGTCAGCGCCGTTGTTTTGGCGCGAAGGTCCTCAACGCCAAACCCAACGCCGACGACCACGTCAACGACCACTCCCAAATCAGCCCCGCAGCCCGTGGCCACCCCTGCTCGCCCCGTTGAGGCCGTTGCTGCACTCGGCCGGCTTGAGCCTGCTGGCGATGTTCGCAAGCTTGCGGCGCCAAGCGGCGGCTTCGGCGGAACTCCCCGGGTGGCTGAACTGAAAGTGGCAGATGGTGATGTTGTGAGTCAGGGGCAGGTGCTGGCTGTGTTCGAGAACCGTCCAAAACTTCTTGCTGATCTGACAGGTGTGCAGGCCCGCCTGCAGACACTGAAGATCAAGATCAGAATGCAGAAGCGGGAAGTTGGCCGTTACAAACAGGCTGCTGCGGTAGGGGCCTCGGCTCTTGTTCTGCTTGAGGAAAAGCAGGATGAACTGGTCAGGTTTGAAGGGGAACGCCTCGAGGCCCTTGCTGAACGTCGCAGCCTGGAGGTTGATCTGGCGAAAAGCGAACTGAAATCACCCGTGGATGGGGTGGTGCTGCGTGTGCATTCCAGGGTTGGCGAGCGTCCGGGGGTCGATGGCGTGATTGAGGTTGGCGCCAGCCAGGAGATGGAGGCTCTTATCGAGGTTTATGAATCGGATATCAACCGGGTCAGCCCTGGTCAGGAGGTGAGCTTGACCAGTGAGAACGGCGGTTTCAAGGGAACCCTCAGGGGAACGGTGCTGCGGATCAGTCCCCAGGTGCGCCAACGTCGTGTTCTCTCCACAGATCCCACCGGCGATGCCGATGCCAGGGTTGTGGAGGTGCGTGTTCGGCTGGCGCCTGAGTCGGCAGCTCGCGTCAGCCGACTGGCGGGCATGAAGGTGATTGCTCGCTTCAAGCCATCGTGATTCTGGATTTCTGGCGAAGCAGGCGCATTCCGCTCTCCTGGCTGCTGCTGACGCGACAGCCCCTGAGGCTTTTTGTGGCCCTTGCCGGCATCAGTTTCGCTGGGATTCTGATGTTCATGCAGCTGGGGTTCAGGGATGGCCTCTTTGACGCCAGTGTCACTGTGCACCGGCTCTTTGATGCTGATCTGGTGCTGATGAGTCCCCGCTCGATGAGTTCGATCAGCATGAGCGGTTTTCCCAGGCGACGGTTGATTCAGGCCATGGCCCATCCGGATGTGCAGGGCACAACCCCGGTTCACTGGAATTTCATGCTCTGGCGTAATCCAGAGACCAGGGCTACCCGATCAATCCTTGCCCTGGGGTTTGAACCCGGTGATCCCTTGTTCACCGATCCGGAGCTGCAGAACAAGGCCCGTGCCCTGACGAGCTTTGGACGGGTCCTGTTTGACGAGCGCTCAAGAGCTGAGTTCGGTCCTGTTGCCGACTGGTTTCGTTCCGGCAGAACCGTGGAGACGGAGGTTGCCGGCAAACGGGTTCGAGTCGCCGGCTTGGTGAGCCTGGGGCCATCCTTTGGCGCGGACGGCAATCTGCTCACAAGCCGTGAGACCTTTCTGGAGTTGTCGCCGCGAACACCTCCAGGAAGCATCGAGCTTGGTTTGGTCAGGTTGCGGCCTGGAGCTGATTTCAAGGCCGTGGCTCAATCGTTGACGGCCAGCCTTCCCCAGGATGTGAGGGTCTTCACCAGACAGGAGTTCATCGAGTTCGAGAAGGATTACTGGCGCAGCAGCACTGCGATCGGCTTCATCTTCAGTCTCGGTGCCGCCATGGGTTTCGTGGTTGGCTCTGTGATCGTTTATCAGATCCTCTACAGCGACGTCAGTGACCATCTCCCCGAATACGCCACGCTGATGGCGATGGGATATCGCCTGCCAACGCTGCTTGGTGTTGTGGCTCGGGAAGGCCTTCTGCTGGCGTTCATGGGCTATCTGCCGGCCTATGGCGCCGGCCAGGCCCTCTATGCCCTGGTCAGAGGTTCCACCAAGTTGCCTGTGGTGATGGAGATGCCGCGGGCAACGCTGGTGTTCACTCTGATCCTGGTGATGTGCATGGCTTCGGCGGTGCTGGCGATGCGCCGGTTGGTGGATGCGGACCCAGCGGAGATTTTCTGAATGGTGTCAGCCGCATCTTCTCCACTCAATTTTGATGGGCCTGATCAGGGTTCAGGCTTGAGTGAGCAGAGCGCCACTGTGCAGATTCAGGGCTTGAGCCACTGGTTCGGCTCGGGTGAGATGCGACGTCAGGTTTTGCAATCGGTTTCGTTGCAGATCAAGGCCGGCGAAGTGGTGCTGCTCACCGGACCCTCGGGATGTGGCAAAACAACTCTTTTGACCCTGATCGGTGCATTGCGCAAGGTTCAGCAGGGTGATCTGCAGGTTTTCGGTCAGCAGTTGAATGGTGCCGGACGCGGGTGTCGTCAGCAGTTGAGACGGCGGATCGGCATGATTTTTCAGGGCCATAATCTGCTGCGATGCCTCACGGCGGAGCAGAACGTTCAGATGGGCTCGGATCTGCTGCCCAACCTTTCCTACAGAGCTCGTCGCGATCAAGCCCGGGAGTGGTTGCGAATCGTGGGCCTGGAGGATCACCTCGGCAAGCTCCCCCATGATCTCTCTGGTGGCCAGAAGCAAAGGGTCGCCATTGCCAGGGCTCTGGCGGCCAAACCCCAGTTGCTGCTTGCTGATGAACCAACCGCTGCCTTGGACAGCATCACGGGACGCGAGGTGGTTGATCTGCTCAAGCGATTGGCCAGGGAACAGGCCTGTGCCGTTCTGCTGGTCACCCATGACCCACGCATTCTTGATGTGGCTGATCGTCTTCTGGAGATGGAGGATGGATGTCTTATGACCCCGGAGACGATGACCTTGCACCGTCCTTGGCTAGGTTGGGTGGACTCTTAATCAGCAAGGCTTCAGCCCATGGCCAAGCGCAGGAATCTCAAGAAGGAAAAGCAGGAGCGCAATCGCGCCTATGCCCGCAAGTTCAAGAAGCGCAAGCTGCGCAATGACGGCCGTGGAGAGGGCGCTGGTAACGGTGTGACCGGCACTGCCAATAACGGCGGCGCAGCTGACTGATCGTCTTGCCCTTGATCATCCGTCTATCGATGGTGATCAAGGGCAACGGATTCTCTTCCCAGGCAGAGGCCAGGCTTGATTTTCTTGGCCTGTGAACTTCCCTTGTCTTACTTACCCCCCTGGTTTTCAGAGGGGTCTTCGTGCCCAGTCAGATTCAGCTTTTGTCTAAAGCCTTGTGTCGGGAGGCTGACTTCACAGGCTGTTTTTTCACATTCGGCTTGCACATGCTCCTTTCCCAAGCCCTGTTTTTCGCAAACCGCTTTTTCGCAAGCCGCTTTTTCGTAAGCCCTCTTTTTCCGCAAAGCGCTTTTTTCGCAAAGCCGTCTTCCCAAAAGACGCTTTTAAAAAGTTGTTTTCTCTGAAGACGTCGAAACTGCAGGCAGTTTTTTTAACCTCATTCACTTCATCCACCCTTAGCGGATGTTTGCAAGCGTTGTCATACCCACCTACAACCGTCGTCCAATTCTGGAGAAGTGTCTGCTTGCCCTTGAGCATCAGCAGGCCAGAGAGCTTGATTCCTATGAAGTGGTGGTGGTTGATGACGGATCAAGCGATGGCACCCCTGATTGGTTGAGGGCTGAAGCCGCTCGCTTTCCCCATGTACGCCTGATTGAACAGGAGCACGGTGGACCGGCAGTGGGAAGGAACAGAGGAGTGGATCAGGCCCGGGGGGATCTGATCATTTTCATTGACAGTGACCTTGTGGTGACTGACTCGTTCCTGGACAGTCATGTCCGGGCTTTACGACGCAGCTGGCAAAAGCGCGGCAATCATCTCTGTTTCACCTATGGAGCTGTGATCAACACAGCGAATTTCAAGAGGCCAACCTCTGAACCCCACAAGTTGCGAGATCTTTCCTGGGCCTATTTCGCTACTGGCAATGTGGCGATCGACAGAGAGGTGCTGGAACGCGCAGGCCTGTTTGATCCCTGTTTCCGTCTCTATGGCTGGGAGGATCTTGAGCTGGGAGAACGTTTGCGGCAGATGGGCGTTGAGCTGGTGAGATGCCCTGAAGCGGTGGGTTATCACTGGCACCCACCCCTGAGTCTTGAGCAGGTGCCTGACCTGATCAGGGTGGAGCGCGAGCGGGCCAGAATGGGCCTGGTCTTCTATCGCAAACATCCCACCCGGCGGGTTCGATTCATTATTCAGTTCACATGGCTGCACCGTCTTTTGTGGGAGGTGCTGACACTTGGGGGGCTGATCAATGAACAGAACCTCAGGCCGCTGCTGACTTGGTTGATCCGTCGCGGTTATCAGGGCGTGGCCATGGAGTTGCTGCGTCTGCCCCTCAATCGCATCGGCGTTCGCACGCTTTTCAGGGAGGCCGCACAGAGCGGCCTGCTCTGATCGGCAGTTTGATAGGTTCTAAGGGTTCTTTCATTCCGCACACTTGCCCGTTTCGGGTGATGGCAGTTGCGATCCAGGCCCCTCGGGCATGGTCGTTGCCCATCCCTGGCAGGTGGAGGCGAACCCGAAACCAAATCAAACCATGGCTGTTGTTACTCTCTCCGAGATGATGGAGGCGGGTGCCCACTTTGGGCACCAGACCCGTCGCTGGAATCCGAAAATGTCGCGCTACATCTATTGCGCGCGCAACGGAGTTCACATCATCGACCTCGTGCAGACCGCTGTCTGCATGAATAATGCCTACAAATGGACCCGCTCAGCCGCACGCAGTGGCAAGCGCTTTCTGTTTGTAGGTACCAAGAAGCAGGCCTCCGAAGTGGTGGCGTCCGAAGCTGCAAGGTGCGGTGCCGCCTACGTGAACCAGCGTTGGCTGGGGGGCATGCTCACCAACTGGACCACGATGAAGGCCCGGATTGATCGCTTGAAGGATCTGGAGCGGATGGAGTCCAGTGGCGCGATCGCCATGCGACCCAAAAAGGAGGGCGCCGTCCTCCGTCGTGAGCTGGAGCGTCTGCGCAAATACCTCGGCGGTCTCAAGAGCATGCGCCGCCTTCCCGATGTGGTGGTTCTTGTCGACCAACGCCGGGAAACCAACGCCGTGCTTGAAGCCCGCAAGCTGGATATCCCATTGGTGTCAATGCTTGATACCAATTGCGATCCGGATCTCTGCGAGGTCCCCATTCCCTGCAACGACGATGCAGTGCGCTCGGTTCAGCTTGTTCTTGGTCGCCTTGCTGATGCCATTAATGAAGGTCGCCATGGCTCCAATGAGCAACGTGGCGGCGATGGCGGTGAAGGCTGACTTCACACCAGACCCTCGGTTCATGCTGCTGATCAGCCAGCTGGTCGGCGGCACTCGATAACCCTTTACCCTTTCCACCCCGATTTCCAATGGCGGCCGTTTCAGCCAAACTCGTCAAGGACCTGCGCGATAAGACAGGCGCGGGAATGATGGACTGCAAGAAGGCACTGGCTGAATCCGGTGGCGATCTGACCAAAGCTTCCGAGTGGCTGCGGCAGAAAGGCATTGCCAGCGCTGAGAAGAAATCCGGACGCACAGCCGCTGAGGGGGCGGTCGGCAGTTATATCCACACCGGAGCACGGGTCGGTGTGCTGCTGGAGCTCAACTGTGAGACTGATTTTGTCGCCCGCGGCGAGCTTTTCCAGGGTCTGTTGAGGGATGTGGCCATGCAGGTGGCCGCTTGCCCGAATGTTGAATATGTCTCCACCGATGACATCCCTGATGAGATTGTTCAGCGGGAGAAGTCCATCGAGATGGGACGGGATGATCTCGATGGCAAGCCTGACAAGATGAAAGAGAAAATCGTTGAGGGTCGGATCGGCAAACGCCTGAAGGAACTGGCGTTGTTGGAACAGCCCTTTATTCGCGATACCTCGATGACCGTTGCCGAGCTGGTCAAGCAGATGGCAGGCAAAATCGGTGAGAATTTGAAGGTACGCCGTTTCACCAGATACACCCTTGGTGAGGGAATTGAGGTTGATGAGGTTGATTTCGCCACCGAAGTGGCGTCCATGCAGTCCAGCTGAGTTT
>DASCPR010000363.1:0-4093 GCA_036012625.1 Prochlorococcaceae cyanobacterium Fu_MAG_50 | reverse complement strand
CAGAATCATCCTTTGTGAGCGCAACACTGGCCTGTTGCAACTGCTCAGCCACCAACTGATTGCCAAGTTCTGCATACAATCTGCCGGCATAAGCAAGATCCTGAGCCGCCAAAGCATGATCCCCCTGTTCACCGCGGCTGATCCCCCTGGCAACCCAGCTGATCGCGGCCTTGGGTTGCCTGAGGATCGCCTGACTGAAGAACTCCTCGGCCTTGCTGAAACGTCCCTGCTGAGCGGCCTCTGCCCCAGCGTTATGGAGTTCGGCATAGCTCAGGGAGCTCGGATCAATGCCTGTGGCCAGGTCCCAGTGGCTGCTCGATAAGCCATCCTGATCAAGAATCGCCCCGGAGAGGTCCGCTTCACGCAGGTCGCTGCCAAAAAGCCTTGCGCCGCTGAGATCAGCCCCCTGCAACGAGGCGCCCCGCAGGCTAGTGAAGCTGAGATCGGCCCCCCTCAGATCAGCGCCATCGAGACGGGCCTGGCCAAGATTTGCACGCTGCAGCTGGGCACCAACAAGTTGAGCATCGCGAAGGTCTGCATGGACCAGATCAGCATCTGTGAGCCCGCAGCCGGAACAACGACGGGTTTGCAGCAACTGCAGCAGGGCCTCCGTGCCACGGGGCTGAGCCGCCGCCATTGACCCGGCAGCAGAGAAGAGACAGATCAGGGCAACACAAAGGCGACGGGCCATCGTCAAGAGATCCTGACTGCAGAGCTACGCGGTTTCTATCGGCCCACTTCTGTGCTGTCGAGGCTGGTCAGCCCTGGAACCCCTTGATCAGAGACGGGGCCCCATTGCTGACGCGACCTTGGTCTGCACTTGATCAGCCCCAAACTCCTGAGCTCAGACCTGTTCCTCTGACTGACTTGCCGCCTGCTTCGCTGCTGGCACCAGCTTGTCGTAAAAGTTCAGTCGCAGCTTCAGCTCCGTCAGCGTTGCTGCACGCGGCTGACCTTCCTCCCCTTGTTCGGCAGCGATGGCGCGGAGCGCCAGGTCACTGGGAGATACAAGCACTGTCAAACCCTCCATCCGTCTGAGGAAGATCTGCAGACCGGAATAGGGCCCTCGAGCCCTGAGCAGAACACTGGTTTTCTGATAGCCGCGATTGGCGAGCGGATCACTGGGAACAGCTGCCGCCTCGGCGGATCCATCCGGCTGCTGCCTCTTGACGCCATCACCCCCCTGGCTACCTGCTGCCGGCGGTAAGGGCACAGCCGGCTCATAAAGCTCCAATGTCACACCGCTGGCAAGGGCTTCCCGGCCCAGCTGGGCCAAGAAGGTCTGAATCCTGTCTCTGCTTGCGATCAGATCAACAAGCAGATCCTGCTGTTTCTGAACCTTGATGCCCTCGGCCTCACTCTGCTGCAGCTGATCTTCAAGAGCATCGATCCTGGCCTGCTGAGCGCTGAGATACTCAATCCGCTGGCGCTGTTCCATCCACCGACTCAGGGTGGGCATCAGCGAACTCCACAAGACTCCGGCTGCGATCAAGACGCCGAACAAGATGGGCAGACCCAGAAGCACCAGGACCCGGTTGGAGCGTCTGGGTGTCTCAGGATTGAGGTTGGTCACAACTCCACTCCATGCTGTCGGAGCAACTGATGGCGGTCGGCCAGACCCTTGGCGCCCAGCTGCCGCAATTGCGCCTCGGAAGCCCTGAACCCAGGATTCAAAGGAACCTGAATGGTGAAGCTGAGCAAAGCGGTCTCTGCCTGATCGTTACCGCTCTGCTCCCTTGTCACCTTGATCACCTTCACAGCATCATGATTGGCCATCGGTAATGCTGAAAGGTTGAGCATCAGGGCATTGATCCGTTCAAAGCCATCGGGTCGACCTGCCGCTCTGGCCTTGCCGGCAAGCTCAATCCGTCCAGGATTGACGGTCACCTCGGTCAGTTGAATGCCCTGGGGAGTGATTCTGCGCAACTGCTCCAGCAATGCGGAACCGGACTGAATCGCCACCAGCTGTTCGGCGATGCGCAGATTCTCCTGCTGCATGGCCCCAGAGCGAGTCTTCTGCTGCTTGAGCCGTGCCTCGGTCCCCTGCACCCGCTGTTCGATTGGTTGCAGGCGCTCAAGTTGCTGCTGTTGCTCAGCCACCTGCCCGCCAACTCCAAGCGCGGCTCCCACAGCAGCCAGCACAAACACGGCTCCAACAAGCCCTCCCCTGAGCAGCATCGATCGCGCCGATGGCACAGGGGCTGGCAACCGAGGCAAGCCCAGTTCCAGCCGCCGCTCCTGAAGCAGATCGAAATCAGATGGCGTCGGTGCAGCCATCACAGCCCCCGGGAGCCAGCCATGGCCAGAGCGATCAGACTGGCCAGCTCATCCGTCCAGAACATCGCTTCAGCATCCTCGAGCAACAGCTGACCCGTCCCAGTCCAGAACTGCGACGGCCCCAGGCACTCCTCGTCGCGAAGGGTTGTGATCGCCTCTCCCAGGCTTGTTCGCTCAGCAGCCCCGGCTGTGATCCACCAGGCCAGGGGCTTGCTCAAGGCCGACTGTTCCCGCCAGGCGTGCAGACAGGCCTCAATCTCTGCCAACAATTCATCTGCAGGCTGATCCAACTGCCATGAGGTGCCCAGACCGTGATCAAGCTCCGGCAACCCATCCCTGAGCAACAGCATCCGCCAGCGGCCCTTCCTGCTCACCAACCAGACAAGGTCTCCCTGCCAGGCCTTGGTGGCATCACGAACCTGCCGCCAGGCCGCTGTCAGCATCCACTCCACCCCTGCCAAGGCAAGATCCGCTGCCTCGACAACCTCAATCCAGGCCTGCACCAATCTGCGGCTTGTACCCACAAGCATCGAGGCGATTGGCGCAGAGTCAGCGCCATCTGCAGCGGAATCCGAAGCAAACGGCTGCACCGATGTGAGCGTCAGGTAGGACTCCGCCAAGGACAACGGCCAGTGCAGAGGTGGATCGAGCTGGCGCAGCAGCGCGAGCCGATCGGCATCCGCTCCAGGCTCAGGCCAGCTGAGCAAACGCCAGTGACAGCTCTGCAATGGAAGCAGCAGACACACCTCTGTCGCCAGCACACCCATCTCCAGCATCAGGTCAGCCAGAAACTCCCCCAGGGCTTGCGGCTGCAGCGGCAGGCCATCACGACAGAGATCCGGGGGTAGCGCCACATGGCGCAGGTTGAGGCCTGATTTGTTCTGCCAAAGCAAGGTCAGAGCCGTGTCATCCACCGCCACAACAACCCTGCTGCTGAAAAGCCAGCGCTGCATCCCGACCTGCAGCTGCTGCAGCTGGGGAAAACGATCACTGAAACCCTCCAGCACCAAGGGATGGAACCCGCGCCTGGGCTGAAGGGTATCGGCTACTGCCAGGGGACGCCGCTGCCAACCGCTTCTGAGACATGGCGGAAGCCATAGTGATCAAGTTGGCTGAGGATCCCCTCGAGAATCTGGGGCACCAGATCTGGCCCCTCAAAGATCCAGCCGGTGTAGATCTGCACCAGGGAAGCTCCTGCGGTAATCCGTTCCCAGGCGGCCTCAGGGGAATCAATGCCACCAACACCAATCAAGGGCAACGATGGCCCCGCCGTGGCCCTCAACCTGCGCATCACCTCCAGAGCCCGGAGCCGTAACGGCGAACCACTAAGGCCACCGGCCTCCTCCGCCAGGGTGCGACCGGTCTGCGCAATCAGCCGATCCCCCAGACCAAGCCGATCAAGACTGGTGTTGACGGCGATCACCCCGGCCAGGCCCTCCTCATAGGCCAATCGCGCCAGTCCATCGATGGCTTCATCCTCAAGATCGGGCGCGATCTTGACCAACAGGGGAGGGCAGCCTGCCAGCCGCCTGAGCCGCTCCACCAACCGCCGCAACTGATTGGAATTCTGCAGGTCCCTCAGACCAGGAGTATTCGGAGAACTGACATTGATCACCGCATAGTCAGCCAAAGGCGCCAGCAGCTCAAGGGAAGAGGCGTAATCATCAGCAGCCAGATCAAGGGAGGTGAGCTTGGATTTGCCGAAATTCAAGCCGAGCACGGCAGGCCTTTGACCAGGTGCTGGCAGCTGCTGGCGCTCAAGGGTTCTCCGCACCCCCTCAGCACCAAGATTGTTGAAGCCCATGCGATTGAGGGC
>DASCPR010000362.1:0-5493 GCA_036012625.1 Prochlorococcaceae cyanobacterium Fu_MAG_50 | reverse complement strand
CAGTGTTGAAGTTGAATCAGGAAAGTTGAAAAGTCCCTGGCGAGAGGAACTCACCAGGGACACTTGCTATCTAAGCGGAGCAGTGGCTACTTCATGTCTACTGACTTTGAAGATGGTTTCCTGATGTGGCTTCAGAGAGTTCCTCCATCCAGGGAGAACTCAACTCCACAGCTGTGGTGTTCACCTTCAGTGGAGTGGCCCGATCATCATTAATTGCTGAGTAGTAAGTGGCTGCTGGCATGTAGCCCTGGTTTCTCCATCTCCAAAACCCAGAAGGGGCTTTGGTGGGTTGGCCATCCGAGAGGAAATAGAGCGTGTCGGCTTCTGAGTCGTCGAAGGCCCGATTCAAGCCGCTCCATGGATTGGTCCCACCCCAGTCTTCTGGGTCACCATTGTTGAGGCTTTCCACGAATGTGATTGCTGAAGCACGGTTCTCCCCATCTCCGAGGTTGACAAGACCATTGGTGGAGAGGCTCCATTGTTTATTATTAAGTCTATTTGGAGTACTGAAGGATTCGATGCTGATCATTGTGTCTTCTGGAAGTTGGTTGAGGATACTGATCAGCTCTCTCTGCAGGCGTTCCATTCTGGTTTCATTGCAGATAGCCGTTGTCTCCGCGAAAATATTGCTGCCACTCCGCATTGGATCCCCAGGTGGTGTATAGAATTTTCTTTCAGTATTACCTTCCTCGATATTGCCGTTCTGGTCATAACTCCAGGCCATGCAGCGACTCATCGAGCCAGAACCATCAACAAGGAAGCGAACTTTAGAGCTGGTCACGTTGCGGAACCAGTCCCCGCCAATAACTCCGCCAACCCCATCGGCTTCGATGGGCCGTTTGTCGGCTCTGGCAAAGGCGGTGAGCAGCAGGGGCTGGCTACTGATTGAGCGTGAGGCGCTCAGCACTTCAACTAAACTATTTTCAACGCATTCAGCGTTACTTTGTGATGCACCACATGGCTTTGGACTGACAAATTTGACTAATTTTCGGTTTTCATCGGTTTCAATACGTAGGGCAGGTTCCAAATATGAACGTTGTGGTGTTTTCTGATCTGCCGTCTTCACCGCGAATGTCGCGTAATTGTTGGTTGCTTCGGCTTGCTGGAGGTGTCTCAGACCATCTTCTGCCCTCAAAACATCATTGCTTTCATTTTCATTATCTGAATCCAGATACGTTGGCTTCTGAGGCTTGTTGCACTCTTCGCTATTAGCTGCCTTGACGCAATAGTTCATCATGCCAATACCATCGATGACCGTGGCTATGAATGGGCTTTGATCTTCCAGGTAGCTGCCATCGAGTCCCAAAGGTGTGCCGCAACGCTTGATGGCGTAAACGCTGTGATTTGAACCCACGCCGAGGCCATAGATCACGGGGGTTTCCACATCGATCATCTTGGTGCCGAACAGCGGCAGGAATTTGGCCTTGTCATTCGCGGTGAGCGTTGCATCAGGCGCCAATCCGGCTGCCAGTTTTCGGCATTGGGCGATTTCATCGGCATATTCGTCCAGATCGGTGAACTCCAGTTCAGATGGGGCATCTTCTTGGTTATGGACAAGCACGAACTGGCTACGTTCAATTTCGGAACGCATCAGACGCAGGCCGTTGGTGGTGTTCTGGCGTTGAGTGGCTTTCTCCCCACTGCCTTTGATCAGGGTCTGGGTTGATCGCAGAGCAAGGGCCCCAGCGCCGATGATCAGAGCGCCTGCGGCAACAGCAACCAACGCCTCAGTCATGCTGAAACCACCTGATGGCTGACGATGCATCAGAGAGGCCCGATGACGTGCTGGTAAGCGTGGTTTGTTGTTGAGGGGCTTGTTAAAGGTGAATTTGTTCATTGGAGGAAATCTGATAGCGGGGTGGCTGAAGGTTGCTTATCCCTCAACGTCACAATTGCTGAGTCAATGACGAGAAGCTGTGACCTGGATCAGGCTTCTCTGTGATGTTGGTCACGGGTGCTGTTGGAGAGGATCAGGCTGTTGAGAAGGGCCTGGTAAAGTCTGATGTCTTGGACTTTTGAATCTAAGAAGGCTTTCTGTCTTTAAAATAACCATGACATGGGTATTTGCATTAGGTATGAATGGTTCTTCAACATTTCGGGCTGAAGATGCCTGGATTAATTACGCCAGACAATCGCCTGGCATGGGAGCATTCCCCTGCCAAGTGCCAGTGGCAATATGACCGTTGCCTGAGATCTCCACGAAAAGAGGGGCAATGGTTGCACCTGCCGGGCGGTTTGATTGGATCAGAATCGTGAGATTGTCATTATTGGCGCTAGTGCCGGGAGGATTGAAGGCGTACTCAGCTGAAGAAACGGCAACACATACTTTTTTTGATTCATTTGTACCTATCAGGTTCACCAACCTTAATGATGAAGGGTTGGGGCGGGGGTCGATACAGCCAGATAGAGGATCGCTCTGACTTCTGCTCCCATTGGCCAGTTGTTTGATTTCAAGCAGCTGAGAGGGTGGGAAAAAGGTATCGGTGGAAAAGCCATTAATGACATTGAAATCAATCAGGCAGCTTCCCTTGATCACACCCATTTTGGCCCGCAGTCTGAACAGACCTGCTTCCACATTGGCGGTGTACCGATTCATTTCTCCCCGGGCCATGGTTTTGTTGAAGGTGGGCAAAGCCCATGCTGAGGTGATCCCGATGATCACAATCACCACAAGCATTTCTACTAGGGTGAAGCCTTCACTGGCCTGGCCTGAGTGCTCGGCTCTTTCAGTTTGATGAGCAGCCACTTTGAAAGTTCCCACTTCACCCAATAATAGGTTGGTTTTTTCTGATTGAGCTTCTGGTTGCCTCAAAATTATAATTAATAGTAGTGATGCTAAGGGCGTTAGCCTTCTCAAATGATCTGACTCGTTGTTGTTTGCAACAGCTGGCCGCGTCTTACCTGGGGCAGCAGGGTATTCGAGCAATCCCAGCTGCCTATTGTTTGCTCAGGATTTGCCGTTGATTACCAACGCTTGAAGATGTCGTAGCCGGTGCCACGGATGCCCCTCACGATTGTGCGACCAAAGCCCTTGAAGCCGATCGCTGGCCAATTCCAGAGTGCGATCGCTTTGTTCACGTATGGAACATTATTCTCAGCTGTGGTCAGTTGAAGGCTGCCTGAAGTGCAAACGCTGCTTGCCCAAATCACACCGCGCATCTGCACATCACCAACAAGGTTGACACGACCCTTTGTGAGGGAGATCCAAGCAGCCGGCAGAGTGTTGCCGGTAAATTCAAAACCAGATCCAGGGCAACTTGCTGGATCCATTCCATTGTCAGTGGTAATCACCAGTTGCTGGGGTTGTTGATTGCAGCTGGGGGCATCACCTGCGGTGGAATCCACTCCGCAGAGTTGGCTTTCGCTCTCGAGCTTGAAGGTGCCGCTTAGATCATTTCGTTTGCTTTGTCCTTCTGGAAGCCCGAAATGCAACACCACTGGGCGATTCTCATCGTTTTCGATATAAAGGTTTGTTTTGCTTAGCTTGAGATGTTCGATATAAAGATGACAGACATTGGAATCTGGCTTGTTGTTGCAGATGTCGCTGCCATTGATCTTGATGGTGTGCTCTGTTGCTGTTGTGTCGTCTACGTTGTTGTCTTCGTCTGACCAGTCCCAATGATAATTGGCGTTTATATTGCAACCTTGACCTTCTCCTTGGCCTTTGTTGCATGTTCCTTGTTGTTTAACTTGTTGACTACTGCCAGGCTTAAAGCGCCATATTTTTATGTCTGAGCCTGAAAGATCATTCCTCCAGTCTGACCAATCCCAGTTGCCATTGTTCTTATCTTCTGAACGGCAGTTAGTCTCTTTGCTTGCTGTGTTCGATTTGCATGTGGCAGTTTTAACCTTTCGAGTATTGCCAAACCTCCTTTTGCGGAAGGTTTTGTATTCGATGCTTGTGGCGGGTGTATTTGTATTGCTGTCTGAAGAGGTTGATTCAATCTGAGAGCTTGGCAGCGGCACTCCGTGGGAACCTGTGCTAAATGGTCTGCTGCAAACGATTGAGCGGCCGTTTGCGCAGGAGATGCCAGGATCTTCTCCTGAGAGTTGAGTATCATCAAAACTCCAGATCCGTATGTAATTGGTATTTTCGATCTCAATGGAATCAACGGTGCCATCTGCTGTGTAGATGTTCTGATCAGGCAAGCCACGATTCAAAACTGGCCATAGTGGCTGTTCTCCCTGGATCGCTGGTTGGTAGTTGATGTTGCCGCGGCCATTGCAGCCTGATTGGGTTGAAGCATTAACACTGGTCACATCCCATATGTAACGACCTGGCCCGTTGATATTGATTGTGCCGTCGTCAATGACTCTTGAGGCCACAACCGCCCAGTCTCCGGGAACGTTGACCTTGGATTCCAGCTGCAGGGAGCGTGTCAGTAGCGCACGGGCAATCACCGGTGATTCACTGGCATTGACTCTTTTGACAAGACCCTCCACTTCAAAGATTCCTGTACCTGCACCGTCTGAGTAGCTAGTTGAGAAGCTTCTAAGGCGATAATATGTTTTGACTTCACCCTTACTATCTTCCCTTAATGACCCTGAGTTGAGCCCATACCCAATTGAATTGCGGGGCCATTGGGTGTCATTCTGAACAAGTGTAGGTAATGGCTTGTCGGCGCAGAATTCGTCCTTGATATAGGCTTCTTCCCATCGCCACGGAGTGTTTAAAATGGTTCCATTCTCATCATTTTGTGGTGGCTCATCATCTATAGTAAATAGATGTCCTCGATAATTATCTTGGTTCACATCATTGAGGACGGCCAGGATTCGGTTGAAGCCATTGCCTGCGGCTTCTTCTGCCATCTGTTGATAACTTTCTGATGCACCAAGCTTGCGTGCGGTGAGCTGACGCACGAGCAGGCCGGATGCTGCGGCGAGTAGCACGAGGCCGATCATCATTGTCATGACGAGAGCGATGCCCTCCTCACCTTTCGCGGTTTGCCACTTACGCTGCAGTAGAGCCCGTTGCAGCCTCACGGCTGATTTTGGTTGGATCATTAGATGGCCTCCATTGGTCTATAGCTTCTGTGTGATTGCCCCCCATGCTTGTGAGTTACATCCCTGCTTGCTGTGATTTTGGTCACAGCTTGACGGAGGCGCTGCCATCGTTGATGGCCTAGGCAAGGGGAGAAGAGCCTCTTGCAGCTGCTGAGGTGATGGTTATATGGGTATTGGCTGCAGGGTGATCATGCTCACTGGCAGGTTAGGTCTGCTGCTTCAATTTTGGCCGTAGCGTCAGCCGAGTCATCTCTTGTGCCAACTTTGACATCGCTTGCACCAGTGGCCAGGTCTACACAGGCCATGACGTTGTAATCCTGAGTTCTGTCATCAACGGGCAAGGGAGATGCTGTAAAGATGTAGTAACTGCCAGTATTTGGTGCGTTTCTTGAGACTTGGTAGTGACCTCCAGGCAATGTAATGTTATCTGTTAAAATGCCATTACCAGCTGCTGCTGGTCCGCTATCTGTCATCACTGCGGTAATGTCA
>DASCPR010000361.1:0-2658 GCA_036012625.1 Prochlorococcaceae cyanobacterium Fu_MAG_50 | reverse complement strand
CCGTTGTCATTTATCTTGATGCCTTTAACTTTCGATTCCTAGGCTCCCTGCTGTCCATCAGCTTTGCTTGCAGGGCATAAGCGAAAAAGAGTGAGCCTGGCCTTTGGATCCAAGATTCAGGCTGTTCAGGAATTGATGGCCATCCAACTAAAAAAAATATGCCAGCGGCAGATCAAACAACCTATTGAGACATATTCATATCACAGCAAAAGCTTAAGATTGACCGACTGAGCCTGTGACTCTTAGCGGTCAAGGCACATTGTCGAAATTGTTTTTCCGTGGCGGGAATTGTTCTTCATTGGCCTTGAAAGCGGCCGTCATCAGCCAACCAAGGATCAACAGGCCTGCTCCACCAGTGAGCAGCAGATAAAACGTCATTGGCCTGACGTCTCCCAGCCAGGATTTGTTTCGCTCAACAAGTCAGTCAAGGATGGATTGAACCAATCTATGACCTCGATGATCAAGCCCAACAGGCAGAGGGTGCCCCCTTGTTCGATGAGACGGGCTGTCATAGCGAATCAATCAGCTCAAGATTCTGATACAGACAGTGCCCTGTTCATGGATAGAAGGGCAGCAGAGGCAGGCCTGCTGCTGCTGGCAGGCCTGCCATCAGATTCAGGCATTGCACCCCTTGGCCAGCCTGTCCTTTGATCAGGTTGTCAACAGCACTCATCAGAACCATCTGGCCGGTGCGATTGTCGACCTGAACGGAGAGCAGGGCCTTATTGGTGTGCCTGACCCATTTAGTTGCCGGATAGGTGCCCACATCAAGCACCTCCACACATTCATGGTGGCGATAAATCGCCTTCAGAACCGTGGTGCAGTCTTCCGCCCTGAGGCCCGGATCTCTCAGGCGGGCGTAAACAGTTGCCAGTAATCCGCGCACCATCGGCACAAGATGGGGTGTGAATTGCAACTGAATCGAGTGACCTGCCACCTCGCTGGCCATCTGCTCAATCTCAGAGGTGTGGCGATGCCCAACCACGCCATAGGCAGCAATGGATTCGGAGGCCTCGGCAAGAAGCATCGCCTCTTTGGGAATTCGGCCACCACCGGATGTTCCCGTTTTGGCATCGATGATCAAGCCATCGTTCTCAATCATTCCCTGCTTCAGGAACGGCAGCAGCGGCAGAAGACTCGTGGTGGGGAAACATCCAGGTGCGGCGACAAGCCTTGCCTCAGCGATGGCCGTGGCGTTCCACTCGGGCAGGCCGTACACCGCAGTTCGGCATAGCTCAGCATCTGAGCGTTTGATCTGACGGGCCTCCTGGGCGTAGACCAAGCGCCACTGCTCAAGGGAGCGGTATCGATAATCAGCGGATAGATCAACGACCCGCACCTGTCGCTTGAGCAGTTCGGGGACAAGGCCGCATGCCACCCCATTCGGAAGACTGAGCACCGCATAATCAGCCTTGGCGGCGATCAGATCGGGATCCGCCGACTGGATCTGGGGATCATCAGCTATCGGCAGGAATGGACAGACCTCACTCCAGCGCTTGCCAGCACTGCGTTCTCCTGCCAGGTAAGTCACCTGCAGCTGGGGGTGTCCCTGCAGCAATCGCAGCGTCTGAAGACCTCCATAACCTGTTGCACCGATCACCGCCACCCTGGTTGCACCGGGATGAGAGATGGCTGCAGCAGGGGAGGGAGCGGTGCTGTGCATCCGCTGGCGGCAAACTTCGGGTGATCGTACTGGTGTCGATAATGAGCGTAAAAATCAGCGGATGAGAGAGCCTCTGAGCACGTCCACGAACAACGTCGAATCTGAGGAGATCAGCTTTGACAGCATTGCTGAAGCCCTGGCAGCCATCCGTAATGGTGAGTGCGTTGTCGTTGTTGATGACGAACGTCGGGAGAATGAAGGTGACCTGATCTGTGCGGCACAGTTCGCCACACCGGAACAGATCAATTTCATGGCCACCGAAGCCAGGGGATTGATCTGTCTATCGATGCAGGGAAGCCGGCTTGATCAACTCGATCTGCCTCTGATGGTTGATCGGAACACGGATTCCAACCAGACAGCCTTCACCGTCAGCATTGATGCTGGCCCCGAACACGGTGTGAGTACTGGCATCTCCGCTGAGGATCGAGCCCGCACGATCCAGGTGGCCCTCCAGGCTGAAACCAGGCCGATGGAACTGCGCCGCCCCGGTCATATCTTTCCCCTCAGGGCCAGGCAGGGAGGCGTGCTCAAGCGTGCCGGACATACAGAAGCGGCCGTTGACCTCTCCCAGATGGCTGGCCTGATCCCCGCCGGTGTGATCTGCGAGATCCAGAACGCCGACGGCTCCATGTCGCGGCTGCCGCAGTTGTTCAACTATGCGCGGCAATGGGGACTGAAGTTGATCAGCATCGCCGATCTGATTCGCTACAGGCTTGAGAACGAACGCTTTGTCTACCGCCAGGCCTGTGCGGAATTACCAAGTCAGTTCGGTGGTTTTCAGGCAATTGGCTACAGAAATGATCTCGATGGATCTGAACATGTCGCCCTTGTGAAGGGACCACTCGATGGCCTCCAGGAGCCTGTGCTGGTGCGCATGCACTCCGAGTGCCTGACGGGAGACGCCTTCGGTTCGCTGCGTTGCGACTGCCGCCCGCAGCTTGAAGCGGCCCTCTCGAGGATCGAACAGGCCGGAGAGGGGGTTGTGGTGTATCTGC
>DASCPR010000360.1:0-2126 GCA_036012625.1 Prochlorococcaceae cyanobacterium Fu_MAG_50 | reverse complement strand
GATGTTGATATTTGCCCTTGCGATCGCTATAGGTTGTCTCGCAGGGATCACCTTCAAAGAAAAGCAGCTGGCAAATGCCTTCATTGGCATAGATACGGCAATCAGCCCCCGAGCTGTTACTGAATTCCAAAGTAAGGTGACCTTCCCAACTGGCCTCTGCTGGTGTGGTGTTAACGATAATCCCCAATCGCGCGTAGGTACTCTTGCCAAGACAGATCACCGTGATATTGGCTGGCACTCTCATCTTCTCGAGAGCCACACCTAGTCCATAGGAATGGGCGGGAAGGATGAAATAATTTCCGTCCTCATCCGAATGCAGGGGTGTTGGCTCAAGGTTGGCAGGGTTGAACCGCTTGGGATTCATCACCGTCCCGGGGACGTGACGAAAGATCAGAAATTCTTTTGCGGATAATCGCAGATCGTATCCATAGGAAGAGCAACCAAAACTGAGGACTGGCTGCAGACGCTGCTCAGGATCGAGATGTCGAATCAGACTGGCCTGAAAAGGCTCGAGCATGCCTGCAGATGCCTGCTCATTAATCCAGCGATCGTTCTTGAGCATCAGAACCCCCTGCGCAGCTCAGTCACCTGATCAGCGATTGAGATCAGATTGGTCGGCAGCGATGTTCCCGTCACAATCACATCCATCGATCCTGGCCGCTGTTCAAGGGTGGAGAGCACGTCCTCTTCCCTGAGATAGCCAAGGGCAATCGCCAGTCCGAGCTCATCGAGAACCAGATGATCGAGATCACCCGCCAGCAGATGCTCGCGACAGACCTCCCAGACCGCGTTAACCGCCGCACTGGCCTCATCCCCAGGCAAAGGTTCTGCAGACCCCAGGGATGAGACATCCAGGCAGCCTTCAATCTCGGGTCGCAACCACTCCAGGCGCCCACAAAGTTGCAGGCGCCCCTGAGGCCCTTGGTTGACGCCGCCCCTGAGGAACTGGGCGACAAGCACTCGGCTTCCCAGTCCTGCAGCCCTCAGCGCCTGACTCAGAACACCGGCAAAGCTTCCCCGATAAGGGGCCGTATGAACCTGAAGCTGACCTTCAGGGGAGACCAGATGCAGCGGGGACGGGGTAGGCGCTGCAACAGGGTCGACAGGTCGCAAGCCAACGCTTTCAAGGGAGCGCTGCTCTGAACTGCGCTGGGCTGAATTGCGCTGATCAGCTGGTCTTCGGCTCTGGCTGAGGCTGGCAGTCATCAATCTCTCGGGCAGCAGGAGCAACTGGTCTGGATTTAAATCTAGCGGTGTTGATCAAGATCACAACATCTTTGACACTACCCATGGTGTATCCCTTGGCCTGGCAGGCTCAGACCCTCTGTCTGCTCAGGCCATGCACACTGCAAACTCCCGCCGCGAGGATGGACGCTCCGAGGCGGCCCTCAGGGACTTCAACATCGAATGGGATCCCATGGGCTTTGCACTGAGCTCCGTGATCGTGCACACCGGGCGCACCGCCGTTCTCTGCAGCATCAGCGTTGAAGACAGTGTCCCCCGCTGGCTGAAGGGACAAGGCAAGGGCTGGCTCAGTGCCGAGTACAGGCTCCTGCCCGGATCAACACCTCAGCGACAGCGGCGGGAACTGATGAAGCTCTCCGGCAGAACTCAGGAAATTCAGCGCCTGATCGGTCGCAGCCTCAGGGCCAGCATCGATCTATCCCAGCTGGGCGAGATGACCCTGCTGGTGGATTGCGATGTGATTCAGGCGGATGCAGGCACACGTACCGCAGCGATCACTGGCGCCTGGGTTGCGCTGCAACGGGGATGCGAGCGACTGATCCAGCAGGGAAAACTGCAGCACTCACCGATCAGCGGCCAGGTGGCAGCGGTATCCGTTGGCTTGATCAACGGAACACCACTTCTCGATCTCGACTACAGCGAAGACTCCTCTGCAGACGTTGATCTCAATGTGGTGATGGCCGCCGACGGACGCTTGCTGGAACTGCAGGGAACGGCGGAAGGATCTCCCTTCAGCAGAGAGCAGCTGAACGATCTGCTTGATCTGGCTGAGCCTGGCCTGAAGCAATTGCATGCAGCACAACTGTCAGCACTTGATCAACAAGGCTGCAAAGCGTGCTAATTGCTACAAATTGGCAAGAATGACCTCCTTAGCTTCTTTC
>DASCPR010000359.1:0-1548 GCA_036012625.1 Prochlorococcaceae cyanobacterium Fu_MAG_50 | reverse complement strand
GAAAGAAAATGGCGAAGAGGCGCCCACCCGTGCCGTTCGCACCATCCAAGCTCCGCCACGCAATGCTGCAGCCAGACTGGCCACGAGAACCCAGGCTGGCGAGAGCTGATCCGCCTCTTCAGGAGTGCCGGCACGGTTGCACGGTTGCACGGTTGCACGGTTGAAGTACAACCAAGGCTGTATGACAATCAAGGCTGTATTACAACCAAAGACTGCTTCTCAACAACAGCTGCTTTTCAACAACAGCTGTGTTGCAACAAAGGCTGTTTTTCATCAAAGACTGCTGTTCAACAACAGCTGCCCGCAAGCATGGCAACACCCAGCCAGGGACGGGCCCAGAAGTCACTGCCGGCACGTTGCTGACACCAATTAAACACGTTGCCGTTACGCAAGTGTGCCACAGCGCTGAGATCAGTGCCCAGCAGCCCTGCGGCGACCCTCCTCCGCTGCTGAGCATTAGCAAGGCTGCTTCCACGGGCCGAGGAGCTGCCAAACGCTTGCAGAACAACGCCGCTCAGCAATTGGCATAGGGTCACAGGACACACACCCAATTGTCACCAGGCGATTAGCTCCGTAGGGTGGCCGCATTCCAACCTGGCCCAACGGCGTGCGATTCCACATCCAACAGGAAAGCGATATCCCTGCGTCGACTCAGCTCTACAACCAGATCTGCTTTGCAATTGCAGCAAGGCACTATCCACCAGGGCATCGCCTTCCCAGCACCAGACAACTGGCGATGCAGACCGGCTTGCATCGCAACACGATCAGCAAGGTCTATCGGCAGTTGGAGACCGATGGTGTCGTCGAAGCGATGGCAGGATCTGGTATCTACGTTCGCGATCAACAGAAACCAAGAGAAATCCGCACGGCGCCTCATATCCGCAACCGAGGTGTCACCGATCTGGATCGGGAAGTACGCAAATACGTGGATGGATTACTGAACGCAGGTTGCACACTGCAGCAAACCAGGGAGTTGCTGACCAGGGAAATCGACTGGCGACTGCGCTGCGGCGCTCGGGTCCTGGTCAGCACACCCAGAGAAGATATCGGCGCCTCCATGCTGATTGCCGAGGAACTCGAACCCTGCCTGGACGTTCCTGTCGAAGTGGTGCCAATGGAAGAGCTGGAAGGTGTGCTTGAAAATTCCAGCAACGGCACGGTCGTCACCAGTCGCTACTTCCTGCAAGCGGTGGAAGATCATGCCAAGCGCCATGGCGTCAGGGCCGTAGCCGTTGATCTCAACGATTTCCGCCAGGAACTGGCGATGCTGAAGGAGCTGCGCCCCGGTAGCTGCGTTGGCCTGGTCAGCATCAGTCCAGGAATCCTGCGGGCGGCGGAAGTGATCCTGCACAGCATGCGCGGCAATGAACTGCTGCTGATGACAGCCACCCCGGATGTTGGTAGCCGCCTGCTGGCGTTGCTTCGGGCCGCCAGCCATGTGCTCTGCGATCGGCCGAGCCTGCCCCTTGTGGAGCAGAGCCTCCGCCAGAATCGCTCTCAGTTGATGCGGATGCCTCAGGTTCACTGCGCCGAGAGCTACCTCAGCGG